>NZ_JMLO01000026.1:0-91207 GCF_000686785.1 Rhodococcus sp. UNC363MFTsu5.1 | reverse complement strand
CCACGATCGCCGCGATCTTGACCAGGGTGAACCAGAACTCCACCTCACCGAACACCTTGACGCTGAGCAGGTTGATCGCGCCGATGAAGAAGATGATGGCCAGCACCCAGATCCACCGCGGCACGTCGGGGAACCAGAACCCCATGTAGACGCCGAACGCGGTCACGTCCGCGAGGCACACCACGATCATCTCGAAGGTGTACGT
The DNA here is from genome assembly GCF_000686785.1 of Rhodococcus sp. UNC363MFTsu5.1. Classification (NCBI taxonomy): domain Bacteria; kingdom Bacillati; phylum Actinomycetota; class Actinomycetes; order Mycobacteriales; family Nocardiaceae; genus Rhodococcus; species Rhodococcus sp. UNC363MFTsu5.1. Next base: position 91,002 of record NZ_JMLO01000026.1, on the reverse strand, counting down.
CCAGCCGGTCATGAACCCGGCCAGCGGCCCGAGATGCTTGCTCGCATACTCACCGAACGAGCCCGACACGGGATTGCTCACGGCCATCTCACCGAGCGCGCGGAGCACGATGTAGATCGCCGCCCCACCGATCAAATAGGCGAGCAGCACCGACGGGCCGGCCCGGTTGATCGCTTCCGCCGATCCATAGAACAGGCCGGTCCCGATGGCCGAACCCAGCGCGATGAACCTGATGTGGCGTGCTGTCAGACCTCGGGTCAGCGCCGCGGCGGTGTCTTTCACAATCGATCTCCCTGGACTGGGCTGGGGTGGATTCGGCCTGGCCGGCCCCTCGCACTGTGTGGCGAGTCACACCTTCGAGAGGTATGTATAGTCCTGTATATACAACTTCGTCAAGGTCCCGGCCGTCCCGATCCGCGTCGATCCGTGTGAACTAGGCGTCCTGGATCGGCTCTACGGCACGCCAAGTCCGGGGCGCAGTGTCACCGCGGTGAATCCCAGTCGCCGAACCACGTGGACAGGTGGGCGCGCAGATCCTGCTGGTCTTCGCCGATCCAGGCCACGTGGCCGTCCGGCCGCAGCAGCGCCGCGGGCACGTCGAGTTCCTCGATGACGTCCACGACGTGGTCGACTCGATCTGCCCAGCCCGCCACCGAGAGCTCGCCGGTCTGGTCGAGCAGTAGCCCGCGGCCGCCATGCATCAGCGCATAGAGACGCCCTCGCTTCTTCAGCGCCACGTCGCGCAGCCGTCGACCGAGCAGCTCGTGCCCCTCGCCGAGGTCGTAGCGGACCCCGATCGCGGTGACCTTCTCGGTCAGATATCGGTTCACGTCGTCGAAATCCATCAGTTCCGACACCAGCCGACGCACCGCCTGGGGACCCGGCTCGGTGGACATCAGCTCGGACTGCACCCGGGTGTTGTTCAGCACGTCGGCGGCCACCGGATGCCGTTCGGTGTGATAGCTGTCCAGCAGCCCCTCCGGCGCCCAGCCGTTGACCTCGGCGGCCAGCTTCCAGCCCAGATTGAACGCGTCCTGGACGCCCAGGTTGAGGCCCTGCCCGCCCAGCGGTGGGTGGACGTGCGCCGCATCGCCTGCCAGCAGAGCCCGGCCGACCCGGTAGCGCTCGGCCAGCCGGGTGGCGTCGCCGAAGCGGGACAGCCATCGCGGTGAGTGCACGCCGAAGTCGGTGCCGGCGAACACCCGCAGCTGCTGCCTGAACTCCTCGAGGGTCGGCGGGGTCGACCGGTCCTCGGCCACCCCCTCGGCTGGCACGACGACGCGGTACACCCCGTCCCCGGAGGGCCCGGCGCCGAACCCCTTGTGGGTCTTGCGGACCTCGTCCACCACGGCGGCCAGCTCCTCCGGCGGCGCGGTCACCTCCACCTCGCCCAGCAGCCACTCGACCCTCGCGGGCTCGCCGGGGAAGCCGACGCCGAGCAGCTTGCGCACCGTGCTGCGGCCGCCGTCGCAGCCGACGAGATAGCGCGAGCGCAGCTGCGTGCCGTCGGCCAGCTCGGCGGTCACGCCGTGGTCGTCCTGGCTCAGCCCGATCAATTCGGTGCCGCGCCTGATCTCGGCGCCGAGCTCGACGGCGTGCTCGGCCAGCAGGCGCTCGGTGATGTTCTGCGGGATGCCGAGGATGTACGGATGTGCGGTGTCCAGCCTGTCGGGCCGCGGCTTGGTGATCCCGGCGAAGGAGCCGCCGACCGGGTACTGCTTGCCGAGCGCGAGGAACCGCTCCAGCAGGCCGCGCTGGTCCATCACCTCGACGCTGCGCACGTGCAGGCCGAGCGACCGGACCTGCCCGGTCGGCTCGGCCTCCTTCTCCAGCACGAGCGCCCGCACGCCCTGCAGGCGCAGCTCGGCGGCGAGCATCAAGCCGGTCGGCCCGCCGCCGACAACGATCACGTCGATCATGCAATCCCCCTTTCCGACACGGGCACATGCCACGGCGCCGTCCACCCATGCTGCACAGCTCGGGTCCCGATGGACAGGACCGAGATATCGCGGCGTGGCTCGAGTCCGTTCCGGGGTGCCGGTGGAATGATCTCGCCTATGCTCCGGCCCGGCCGCTGCACCGGACTCCGGTGCGGTGCCGCTGCCCGGTTGCGCACGGTGGCTGGGTCTTCGGGGGAGGACGGCTGGTCGGGGTGAACACGGTTGTCACTGCAGAGCGAGAACACCGATCCGACGGTGACCGCCTCGCCGATCCCGCTGCAACACGATCCGGGTCGAGCTTCCGTCCGGACATCGAGGGTCTGCGGGCCGTCGCCGTCGTCATGGTCGTCCTGTTCCATGCAGGCGTCCCCGGCGTGGGGGGCGGGTTCGTCGGTGTCGACGTCTTCTTCGTCGTTTCGGGGTTCCTCATCACCGGGATGCTGTGGCGCGATGTGTCGACCACCGGCACCGTCGGCCTCGCCCGGTTCTACGGCGCGCGGGCCCGCCGACTGCTGCCGGTCGGGGGCCTGGTGCTGGTCGTCACCGCGATCTGCTCGGCGCTGCTGCTTCCTCCCCTGCAGGCGCGGGACGTCCTCGGCGACGAGATCGCGAGCGCACTCTACGTCGGCAACTATCGGTTCGCCCTGCAGGGCACCGACTACCTGGCCGCGGACGCGCCGCCGTCGCCGTTCCAGCACTTCTGGTCGCTCGGCGTGGAGGAACAGTTCTACCTGCTGTGGCCGGCCCTGATCATCGGGGCTGCTTGGCTGGTTCGCACCGCGCGTCGGAACCGCGCCGCCGCCACGCCATCCGCGGCGCCGTACCTGCTCGTACTCGCACTGGTTGCCGCGGCATCGTTCGCGATCTCGTTGGTCTGGACCGACACGCTTCCGCCGTGGGCGTTCTTCTCGCTGCCGTCGCGGGCCTGGGAACTGGCCGCCGGCGGACTGGTGGCGCTCTCGGCCCGCGGGTGGAGTCGGCTGCCCTCGGTGGCGGCCACCCTCGCCGGGTGGGCGGGCCTGGCCCTGCTCGTGCTCGCCTGCACACGGCTGGACGAGACGACTCCGTATCCCGGTACCGCCGCGCTGCTCCCGGTGCTGGGCACCGTCCTGGTGATCGGCGCCGGCTGCGCCACGCCGCGACGGGGGGTCGGTCCTGGGCTCGCGCTCCCGCCGATCCGGGCGGTCGGCCGGGTGTCGTACTCCTGGTACCTCTGGCACTGGCCGGTGCTGCTGCTGGTGCCTGCGCTCATCGGTCACACCCTCGACCTGACCGGACGGCTCGGTGCGCTCGCGTTGTCCGGCGGATTGGCCGTGCTCACGTTGCACCTCGTCGAGAATCCGGTCCGCTTCGCCGCGCCACTCCGGGTCTCGGCGGCGCGCAGTCTCGTGCTCGGCGGCACCATCACCGCCGTTGCCGTATGCGCGGGGCTGGTGCTCCTCCTCGCGCGCCCAGTCCCGGTCGGCCACGGCGCGGCGGCGGCGGATCTGACGGTCACCGCCGCACCCACACCCGCGGCGACCCCGGCCGTCGACCCACGCGACGCCGCGGTGCAGCAACTGACCGCGCAGGTGCAGGCCGCGGTCACGGAGTCGGCGGCGACACTCGCCGTGCCGTCGAATCTGTCCCCGGCGCTGGCCGACGCGCCTGCCGACAAGCCGGAGGTGTTCGCCAACGGCTGCGTGCGGTCCTGGCTCGAGATCGGCGTGAGCGAGTGCGCCTCGGGCGACCCGTTCTCCACGACGACGGTGGCCCTGGTGGGCGACTCACACGCCGCGATGTGGAGTCCGGCTTTCGAATCGGCCGCGGAGCAACGGCATTGGCGGCTCGAGACCATGGGCAAGGTCACCTGTCCGCTGCTGGATCTACCGATCACCAGCCCCTATCTCGGCCGGGAGTACAGCGAGTGCGAGCAGTGGCGCGGCCAGGTCGTCGCGCGGCTACAGGCCGAGCGGCCGCGGTTGATCGTGCTGAGCATGTCCCGGCGATACGGCGGTGACTTCGGTTTCATCGCCTACGATCCCGCCTGGCTCGACAGCCTGACTCGCATGGTGGCGCAGCTGCGGGCCACCGGGGCGGCCGTCCTCGTTCTCGGCCCCATCCCCGATCCGCATTCGACCGTGCCGACCTGCCTGTCCGCCAACCTCGACGACGTGACCGCGTGCTCGCCGCCCCGCCCGGTCGCGGTGAATGCTGGTGGCATCGCGGCCGAGGCCGCGGCAACCGCGGCGGGCGGCGGGCGATATGCCGATCTCACGGAGTTGTTCTGCACCGCAGACCGCTGTCCCGTCATAGTCGGCAAGGACCTGGTGTTCCGCGACGACAACCACCTGACCCTCGAGCACGCCCTGGCGCTCACGCCCGTCGTCACCGCGCTCACCGACCGCGCACTCGCGCCGCGTTGAGCTCGAGGGGCACCTGGGCGCCATTCGTCTCCACGTGGCGACGCACCGATTGTCTTGTGCCGGTGCGGTATCGACGCCCGGCCACGATCGAATCAACCGGCGCCAGGTCCCACCGGCCAGGCACGTTCGGTGCTAGCGTCGTATTGCACAACGGCCGCGCTCGCGCTCGGTGGCCGCACGGGCGTCAGGGAGGTACAGAGCTGTGCCCCACGAGGACGATCACACGCAGACCCGAGTCGGCGAGCCGAAGACGAGCCACCGCGACCCCGTTCCGCCCGCAGAAGAGCGGGTCCATTGGCCGGAGCCGAGCCCCCTCAACGACTGGTGGCAGACCGTGATGAATCGCAGTCGCAACCCGTCGATCTGACCATGCCGTCTCGCGTCCGTGGTCACCGGCGATCGGCCACTGCAGAAACGGGGGTGGGCGAGCGGAGCGTGTGGCAGGGTGGCGGGACGAACCGAAGGGGAAGCCGTGAGCCGCACGATCATCCGAAAGGCGGGCATCGCCGCCGTCCTGTTGATCACGGCCACCGCCCTGAGCGGCTGCCTGGCCCCCGGCACACCCCCCGGATGGTCGAGCTACACCATCGAGCGCGGCGCGCACAGCGCAACGGTGGGTCGACCAGCCGGCGCAACCGGCCCCCTGGAGGGATGGATCAGCCCCGGTGGAGCGTCACGGACCTACGACTTCATCCTGACCCCAACGGCGGAGTATGTGCTCACCTCGCCCACTCAGTCCGAGGACCAGTTCGACTGGAACAAACTGCCCGGCTTCTCGGACTGCGGCGACTTCGATCTTGCTCGCAACGGCGCCATGTTCGGCTGGCGGTGGCGTACCGACACGTCGCCCCGCGTGCTCGAGATCGTGCCGTATGCCAATTCCAACGGCGTGCATCAGTACCCGGAGAGCGCGCTCGTCACCCTCTCCCACGACGACCTCGCGGCCATCCAGCCCCTGCGGTACTCGATCCAGATCGACGGGTCCGTCTACCGTTTCGCGATCGACGGCACCATCAACGGCCGGGACATCCACGAGACGGCCACCCTCCCGCGGTCCTGCCCCGCCAATCCCACCAGCACCGGTAAGTGGTTCGCCGGCTTCTACTTCGGCGGCACCTCGACCGCACCCTCGCAGATGTACGCCTACGTGCGCGAACCCGCCGACGGTACAGAGCCAGGTCAGACCGGCGGGGACGGCTCTTTCGGCTCGGCAATCGCCGCTCCCGCACACTGATTCGCGACCGGAGGCAGCTGTTGCCAGGGCCGGGTGAGGCTCAGCGTGGGGCCAGGTTCTGCAGGGCCAGCGCGAGAACACGCGACATGTCGTCGGCGTCATAGCCCTTCTTGGGCTCGCACCCTTGGTCGGCGACCAGGTGGTTGGACATGGCCAGTCCGTGCAGCAGGACCCAGAGCAGTGGGCCGACGTCCCGGATGTCGCCGGCAATGAGCGTGCCGCTCTGCTGTGCCTCGACAACGAGGTCGTTGAAGTACCGATTGAAATCGTTGGCGGCATCTACCAGCACCCGACTCGGGGGGATCGTGTGGTCGCCTCCGAAGAAGTCGAGCCGGTAGTGGTTCGGGTATGCCCAGGCAAAGCGGACGTAGGCATGGCAGGCGCGAAACAACGGCGTGGACGCTGTCGTGGTGTCCGCGACCGCGTGCTGCATCTCCGCCGTCAGGGCGGCAAGGCTCTCGGCGGCCACGGTGCTCAGCAGGTCGTCCTTGTCCTGAAAGTGCCGGTACGGCGCCGTCCGCGACACGTCGGCCGCCGCGCCGACTGCCCGCAGCGTGACGTGGGCCGGTCCGCCCCGCGCCAAGAGGTCGCTGGCCGCGGCGATCAGGGTGCGGCGTGTGTCCCGGCTTCTCTCCTGCATCTCCTGAGGGTAGGAGGTTGTTGACGCTGTCAACAAGCCGGTGTTAGGTTGACGCCGTCAACATAGGGGGCTCAATGACATCGACATCGCAGGCGAATCCTCTCGACCTGCTCCGTTCGGATACTGCGGCCTGGAATTCCCTACGGGCGGTCTGCGATTCGGGGAGCGTCAGCCTCGTCGACGCCGACCTGGCGGGCGTGAACCTGGCCGGTGCAGACCTGGCCGGAGCAGACCTCACCGGCGCCGACCTGTCGGGAGCCGACCTCACGGACGCCATCCTTGCGGGTGCGAATCTGACCTCCGCCGAGTTCGTCGGCGCCGACCTGGCGCGGGCCGACCTCGCCGGCGCGGTGGCCCACGACGCCAACTTCACCGGTGCGTTTCTCACCAGGGCCGTCCTGCGGGACGCGGACCTGACGATGGCCTTTCTGACGTCGACCTTCCTCGGGCACGCGGACCTCACCGGAGCGGATCTCTCCGGCGCGTACATGACCAGCGCCTACCTCGGCGATGTCGACCTGACCGGCGCCACGCTGATCGGCGCCTACCTGGGCAAGGCCAACCTGACCGGCGCGAACATCGCCGATGCCGTCCTGGACGGTGCCGATCTCACCGGCGTCACCATGCCGGACGGCACCGAGCTCGACTGACCGACCGGGCGAACGCATGACAGCCGAGACGACCGCCTTCGAGGGGAGAATGGGAGAGTACCGGGCGCAATCCCCCGCTTTCCCGACCCACAGATGCATCCGATAGCGAAGACCGTACTGGCGTTCGTCAACCGAGCGACCGTCGCCCTGTACCGGATATCTGACGGTCGCCTCGGCGGGACGACGGTGGGACTGCCCGTTCTCCTGTTGACGGTGCCCGGACGCAAGACCGGGATCCCGCGAACGGCACCGGTCATCTACCTCGGGCACGGCGATTCGTACGTTGTCGTGGGCTCCGCATACGGAGCGAAGTCCGACCCCGATTGGATGAGAAACCTCGCGGCGGCCGAGACCGTCCGGATCCGGATCGGCGATCACGAGCGGGAAGTATCAGCAAGGATCGCGAACGGCGAAGAGCGCGAAAGGCTCTGGCAGCACGTGATCGTCCCCAAACTGCCGACGATCGCCGAACACGAGGCGAAATCCGGGCGCACGTTCCCGGTCGGCGTCCTCACGACGCCGTAGAGTATCGCCCTGTACATAGATCCCCACCGCCGCAGGCGACTGGCTGCGGCGGGCGTCACCGTACGGGCGACTCGGTCGCGAGCGGAATCTCCCAAACGGCACGAAGCAGGTCGTGAGGGATGCTGTCGGACCATCGACCTGTTGAAGCGAGTTCGGCTGTGAGCCGCCCGATCTCGTCGGCTGCCATCACACCGCGTTCACCCTCGACCGCTACGAAGAGGTCGTCGTCGATCTGATCGATGTATGGAAGGGCGGTGCGGTTGGCGGAAACCAGGCAGGGTCGCGTGTGGGCCGCACCGAACTGCTGCCGCGGCATCAAGTCCGTCAGGACGGAATGTGCCTCGTCGATGTCTTTCTGATTGCCGCCGGATCGGACCCATCGAGCAATCTCGTCAGGTGTATCGAGTGGAGTTTCCAGCACACTGTTGCCCGCGCATTTGAAGTACCAGCGCCCATCCGGGTAGCGAAGCGGCGGCATGACGATTCCACCGTAGAGGGTTTCGCCGTCGCGGACCTTGAGGTACATCGTCGCCGGGAGGTCGACCTCATCGGGCTCCGGTGCCTCCACGAGAACGACCGTGGCGCCGAATGCGTCCATCGCAAGGGGCCTGCCCAACAACTCGATCGCGTTCGTGGCCGCACCGGTCGCAACTACGACGGACCGGGCGCGCCACGACAAACCGGAGTAGGCGGTGACACGTTGCCCGCGCGCCTCGCGTCGAATGTCGGTGATCTCGTCACGTATGAGAGTTGCCCCGCCTCTTGTGGCTACCCCGAGCAACGCCCGCACCAGCTCACGCGGATTGACGATGAAGGCATCCGGCTGGAGAACCCCTACGTGACCGGGTTCGAAGCTCAGGTGGCGGTACCGCTGGCGCAGGTCCGCTTCGTCAAGTCGGACAACTCCTACTCCGAGGTCCGCGGCGTTGCCCACCAGCCGGTCCCTGTCGAACCACTCGGCCGATTCAGGGTCCGTGATGGCCTCCGGCATCACGGCGAGTGATGGTGTGGGCTTGGCGAATTCGATGCCGGTGTTCTCGTACAAGGCGGGAAACCGGCGGATCGAACGGTTGGCGAGAAGCGACGAGACCAACGGCACCTCGAGGACGTGCGCCAGTCGGCCCTGGTCGTAGTGCCCGGCCCACACTCCGTCGTGATCGTCGAAACGAGCGGGTTCGTCGGGTCCGACGATGAGGACGTCCGCTCCGAGCGCAGTCAGATGCCGGGCCGTGGCTGCTCCGATGGGCCCAGCTCCCACCACAATGACATCGAACTCGTGTTCAGCCTGCATGTGCAGTCTCCTAGTTTGTGCCCGTTCGGGTCTGTGCGGAAACGGGGCCTGTGGGGCACCGGAATCGACGACACCGCGCGATGCCGGTGCCCCACAGGGTTCTTCAGAGGATCGCTCAGAGAATGTCGGTCAGGGTCACGATGCGCTTGCTGAGCGTGACACCGGCTGATGCGAGGACACCGAGCACGAACGGTTCCGGATCGATGCACGCTTCCGGAGAAAAGACGCCACGCGCGACGATCCGGCCTTCGAGCATCTCCCTCACCGCGGCGGCGGCGGCCCGCGGCGTCGGATCATCTGCGACCCCGTCCGCGTAGATCACCTGCGCTTCGAAGATGACCTGGGCAGGCTCACCACCGATTTCGCCTTCCGCGACGATCTGCATCACCGTGCCCGGCATGCCGCTGGGCTCGACGGCAAGTGCCCGCTCTCCCTCCGCGGTGGCCATGTACCGCGCAAGGAACTCCCGAGGCGACATCGGCAACCCATCGAGCCTGACGGGGTTGGTCAGGCCGAGCGTCTCGAACGCCTTCCACATGTCGTTACCGGCTTCCTCGAACCAGGTGTACCTGACGGTGGCGCTGCGCAGCCCGGGCACGTAGCGGCCGAGCGTGATGCCTTCGGGGTGCCCCATGTATCCGGCGTGGCAGACTCCGAAAGGTTCCTGCAGCGTAAAGGGTTTCGGGTCACCCCAGGCCGGCACGGAGCGGACTGCGCCATCGATGAATTGCCGGGCTTCTCCGGACATCGAATGCAGCATGTGCTCGTTGATCGTGGCGCCCATGTTGACCATGTACGGGATCGCCATCATGACGTCGACGCTGTCGGCGGTGTCCAGCAGGTCCGCGGCCCATCGGCCGAGGAGGCTGGTGATGCCCGGCGCGAAACCCATGCCGAACACGATCGTCACACCGGCCGCCCTCGCGGCCTCGTCGAGGCCCGAGTCCCGAATGATCTGCTCGGCAACATCGAACTCGTCGCAGACGTCGACGTAGTTGACGCCGCACTCGATGGCAGCGCGGATGATGGGCATGCCGTACTTGAAGAACGGCCCGACCGCATTGAACACGACATCGGCGCCGGTGATCACCGACTTGATGCTTGCCGGATCGGACGCATCGAACTGTTCGGCCTTTCCGCCCAGCTCGTCGGCGAGGGCGGCGGCCTTGTCGATGTCGATGTCAGCGATGACGAGTTCGTCGTAACAGGCTGATGGAGCAAGGATTCTGGCTACGCCGCTGGCGATGGAACCTGCACTGAGAATGACGAGTTTCATGGGTGGCAAACCTCGATCTGTGTGGGCGGAAGAGCCGTAGTCGGAAGTGGTTGTGGCCTGGCCGAGGGGGCGTAATGAGTCCGACATCGGCAGGCGGGGACGGCGAGCCGATCCGGCCGCGTAGGCGTGGCGGGTCGGCCGGGACGGCAGTCGGTCGCAGGCATGTCCGGCAGCCACGACGCACGGATTGTGGCGCCGATCACCTGCCGTGCGTACAATGTACACATCACCGCGAGTCGTGTCACTACTTGACGAGGAGATATTTTCGGACCATGAAGGAACCGTTGACGCGCGAGCGAATTGCCCAGGTAGGCATAGCCATTGCCGATGCAGAGGGAATGGACGCCCTGTCGATGCGCCGCGTGGCCACCACCCTCGGCGTGGCCACCATGTCTCCGTATCGTCACGTCGCGGATCGCGACGACCTCGTTGTCGCCATGGTGGATGCCATCACCCGCCAGACCCACCTGCCTGACGATCCCGAGGTGCCCTGGCAGGAATTGATCAAGACGATGGCGCTCGGCGACTGGCAGGCTTTCGTGGACCACCCCTGGTTGATCGGGGTGTGGTCCACGCCGCGCCGACGCGTCGACATGGCTTCACTCGACCAGCTCGAGATCGTTCTCGCACGTCTGGATCAGATCGGAATGGACAGCTCCACGAGCTACGCGGCACTCATTGGCGTGGCGGGCCTGACGCTCGGAATGGCTGCGCTGAGCATCGACAACCCCGGCGAAGAGATCAAATCCGGCATTGACCTGCGGGAATGGCGACTCCAGGCCGCCGCCGATCTCGATCAGCGGCTCACCCCTGCCCATGGGCGAGCCGTGCGATTCGCGTCCGAAACGCAGGACCATGCCGGCTACACCGCGTTCATCACGGCACTGGATGTCTTCATCGCCGGCATCGAGGCCCGTCACGTACCCACCTGACCCGAAGCGCCAATCGCGCCAACTCCCCCCCATTGGACAGCCCACCGGCGCCACGCGGTTTCATCGCGTGGCGCCGGGATCGTTTGGTATTCAAAATAATTCGGCGGATCGTCCGAGATGTACGAATTGGCGGCCCACTCGGACCACCTCCGCGGTCCGCCGACACGCCTGAAAGTCACGCAGTGTCCCACTCAACGGGAGGGTCGCTCGTCCGCCCGAATCGACGGCTATAGCGTTCCCGTCCAAGTTCTCGTCGTCGAATCTGCTGGCCGAGAACGATTCTCAGAGCTCGGTACAGGTCGCCAGCGACCCCATCCGCTCCAGGACTCCACCGATCGACGCGCCTCCGAGCCAGGCACCTGCCGCATCTGCATCCTTCCCGGAAGGACTCCGACCTATGGACGCTTCTCAGTTCGCTCTCGGTACCCCTGATCCCCCGAACGGAGACCAGAGCACTCCGACAGTCAGGCAATGGACACCTCGGGTGATCGGTTCGCTGATCTCCATGGCCCTACTGCTCGAACTGCTGTCGATCAGCTACATGATGATCGCCATCGCCCTGCCCCAGATCTCCGCTCATTACCAGACCACCCAGGGCGCCTGGCTACAGACGGGCTTCCTCCTGCTCGGCGCTGTTGCCTCGCCACTCATCGGCAAGCTCGCCGATACGCATGGGAAGCGCAAGCTGCTGATGGTGTGCATCGCGCTCTCCGCAGTGGGCGCGTTGGTATCCGCCACCGGCTCCAGTTTCGGTGTCATCGTCGCCGGCCGAGCGCTGACCGGCATGTTGGGCCCCTGCCTGTTCCTGGTCTACACACTCATCCGCGATGTATTCCCCAAGCAAACGGTCGCCATGGCGGTCAGCATCGCGATCAGCGGCATGGGCCTGGTCACGGTCCCCGCCCCCTTCCTCACCGGCTGGCTGGTCGATAACTTCGGGTTCCGCAGCGTGTTCTGGTTCACCCTGATCTGCCTCTGCGTTCTCGGGCCCCTCATTCTCGCCACCACCGATGAGTCGCCCGTGCGGCTGCGGTCGACGATCGACCTCGTCGGCGCGGCGCTACTCGGAGCGGGGATCGCCGGAGTGCTGATCGGCGTCAGCTTCGCGCCGGATTGGGGGTGGACCGCACCGAGCACGCTGGCCTACCTGATCGGCGGAACCGCGATGTTCGCAGCCTGGATCGTGTCGGCTCGCATGATTCGCGAACCGCTGATCGACCTCCGGATTCTGTCCAATCGTGCGGTCGCCCTGACCGTACTCAGCAGCGGACTCTGCTATGCGGTCAGCGCCGTGTTCGCAATCTTGCTGCCATTCATGTGCATGACCCCCGCGGTCCTCGGCCTCGGCTACGGGTTCGGAGTGAGTGCCGAGGGTTTCGCCGTCTTCCAGGCGCCGTTCGGCGGCGCGACGGTTATCGGGGGATTCATCGTCGGCTTCCTGGTCTCGCGCACGGGTTCACGCACCCCGATGACCGTCGGCATGGCCGTCATGGCGCTCGCGTGCACGCTGACCGCGATTTCCCACGAGTCCAAGCCGCAGGTCATCATCTTCTCCGCCCTGGTCGGGCTCGGCGGCGGCATCGGCTACGCGGCGGCACCGAACCTGCTGCTCGCGACGGTTCCGCAACCGCTGCAGGGGACAACCGGTGCCGTGTCCTCGGTATCGCAGAACGTCCTACCCGCCGTCCTGCCAGTCGTCGCATTCACGGTCCTCAACTCCCACATCGCCACCGTCGTCGAGGGCGCGGCGTTCTACACCGACGAGGGACTGACGATCGGCTTCCTGATCGCGGCCGGCGCTGCACTGATCGCGGCTGTCGCCGCGTTTGCGCTGCCACGAAGAGTCGAGCAGGTCGCCGACCTCGACATACAGGCTCAGCCGCTGTCCGACGAGCCCGTCCTGTCGCCGAACGCGCCCTGACATCGGGGAATCGTGCCCCGAACGTACGGCGCGGCCGACCACACCCCGACCGATTCCTGCCATCGCCCCAACGGAAGGAGCCAGCCGAGACAGCCCACACCAGTGATCGACGAACCAGTTCGATACCGCATCAAGCGAATCACACTACAAAACAAGGAGTTTCGACTATGGGATCCACAGAAGCCGACCTTCAGCAGATCGGCACCGCGGCCGCGCTCATCGGCGGAATCGGCGGCGTAGTCGCCGGCGTCGGCTCAGCGCTGGGCCTGCTGGCTCTCGCGGGCGCAGGCTCGGCCACGTAGCCGCGAACAGAGAGCGGAATCCTCTCGGCATGCCCACGAGCCTGCCGAGAGGATTCCGCCGTGAGAGATCGTCACGATCGCCCCCGACCTGTCAACAGAGACAAACCTTCGACACATGTTGCACCACTACGGGATTAACCCTTGCCGGGCAGCCATGCGTAGTTAGCCGTCCTCGACCCGTACTTGGCGTATCTGGACACCCATTCCTTGCTGATGGCCGCGACCCTGCCGGTGACGTACAGCCGCCGCAGCCGATCGTCGCGTCGGCTTGCCTGCACCACGCCGTTCTTGCGCCCCAGGCTCAGGGCCTGGCCGGTGTAGCCCATCGAATACGGCTTCGGATTGCGCCCCTTGGCCATTCGCGCGAGGGTGTCGGCCGCGTGCGCTCCTTGGGGCGCGGCCGTGGCGCAGCTCAATCGAGCGCCGGGCACGGCGGCACAGTCGCCGACCACGAAGATCCGAGGATCCGTGACGCTGCGGAGGAACTCGTCCACCACCGCACGCCCTTCCTGGTTCACCTGCAGGCCGCTGCGGGCGGCGAGCTCGGGAACGCCGGCCACCACCGCCCACAGCGTGAGGTCGGAATCGAGTCCCGCGCCCGAGCGGAGGTGGACGGCGCCGTTCGGGCCGGGGTCGACGGCGCTGACCGAGCCGTTGACGATCTCCACGCCGAGGCGCTCCAGAGCGGTGTGCACTCGCTTTTGCGCACCGGCGGACAGGCTTGCCGCGACCGTCTCGGCGACCAGACGGACCCGCAGGTCGGGGCGGGCTTCGGCGACTTCGGACGCGGTTTCGATTCCGGTCAGGCCGCCGCCGATGACGGTCACCGTGCCATCCGCAGGAAGCGCGGCGAGCGCCGCGCGGGCCTGGTCGGCGCCTTCCCATGTGCCGACCCCGATGGTGCCGGCCAGCGGCGTGACCGTGCTGCCGACCGCCAGGAACAGGTAGTCGTAGTCGACGTTGCCACCGTCGTCCAGCGTGACGTTTCCGTCGCCGACCTTCTCGACGCTCCCGACCCGCACGGCGATCCCCGTGGCGAGCATGGAGACAAGGGGCGTCGCCGCGTCGCCGGTCCCCGCGATCTCCTCGTGGAGCCGCACCCGCTCGACGAAGCTCGACCGAGGGTTGACCACCGTGATCTCCGCGTCCGGCACCTTCTTCGCCAGCCGGTTCGCCGCGATCGTCCCGGCATAGCCTGCACCAACCACAACAACTTTCACGATTGACCTCCTGTATCGGAATCGGATCGGGAACTTATTGCTCGCTCGCCTCGTCGAGCCTGGCTGCGACGAGCTCCGCGGTGGCGCGCAGGTAGCGCTGTGAGTCGATGCCACTGGGGTGCTCGCCGTCGAAGATGTCGGCCATCAGCCAGTAGTGGGAGACCGCGCCGACGAGTACCGCCGCCGCCGCGGGCCAGTCTCCGTCGGCGCCGCCCGCGAGCTCGGTCAGCGCGCGCGTGACCACCGTCATCACGACCTCGTACTCGTCGTGCCGGAACGCCGCGAGCACCGAGTCGTCGATCGAGTTGTCCCGCATCAGTATTCGAGACACGTCACGATTGTGGTCGAGGCGGGCCAACCCCATCTCAGACAGAAGGAGCAACCGGTCGACCCGGCTCGCGGTCGGGGCGATCGAGTCGAGCATCCCGACGAAGGAGAACTCGGGGTCGAGCAGGTACTCCCAATCTCCGCGCTGCGCCAAGCGATGAGTGACCGCCTCGGTCAGCAACTCGCGCTTCGAGCGGAAGTGGCGAAAGAGTCCTCCCCCGCCGGGGAGCAGGCCCGCCTCTCCTTCGATCTGCGCCACCGATGTCCTGGCGAAGCCCTGCTCACCGAAGAGCCGCAGGGCGACCTCGATGATCTTCTCTCGCGTGGACACAGGGCGACAGTAAGTGCTTACTGACTTCCGGTCAACGCTTGGCGTTCGACAACGCGGACTCGCCTCGCAAAGACCACGGTCACCTGCGTAGATCGGTACGCTGTCTGAACTGATGCCGTCCTGAGAATTTCCATGACAGCCGAGATGGCGGGTGTCCCATGACAGAGGGATCGACTACCGGCAGTGCCGAGCCGCTGGCCGGCAGCCAACGCCTGCTCGCCATCCTGCTTGCCATGGCGATGTTCGTCCTGGTCGTCGACACGTCCCTGATGAACGTGTCGATCTCGTCGGTGGTTCGAGATCTCGACACGACCGTCAGTGGCGTCCAGGCGGCCATCGCCCTCGAGGCACTGGTGTCGGCGGCATTCATCCTGATCGGCAGCAAGGTCGGCGATCTGATCGGACGCAAGCGTGCCTACGTGCTCGGCCTACTCGGCTACGCCGTCGGTGCGTCCGCGATGACACTCGCACAAAGCCTGACCGCGATCATCATCTTCTGGGCGGTGCTGGGCGGAATCGGCGCATCACTCCTCTTGCCCGCCATGCAGTCCCTCATCCACGGCAACTTCGAGGGAGACGCCCAGAAGAAGGTCTACGCCCTCGTCGGGGCCGCGGCCGCCATCGCGGCGGCCGTCGGGCCGCTGCTCGGAGGTTTCATCACCACCTTCCTCTCCTGGCGCATCGCATTCCTGCTCGAGGTCGTCATCATCGCCATCGTGCTGTCCGGCATCAAGCTCGTCCGGGACGTGCCGTACACGGGATCTCGAGGCGTTGACACTGTCGGTGCGGCACTCTCCGTGCTGGGCATGGGCGGCATCGTGCTGGGAATCCTGGTGTGGCAGGAGGGTGGCGAAGCGGTGGCCGCGCTCCTGGTGATCGGTGCGGCGGCGCTGGCCGGACTGGCGTACTGGCTCGTGCGGCGCAAGCGGCGAGGCGAACCGACCCTGCTGGACCCGGACCTGTTCCGGTCCAAGATCTTCCGGCTGGGCATCACGGGGCAGATGCTCCAGCAGATCGCCCTGGGCGGCACGATGATCGCGCTGCCGATCTACCTCCAGATGGTGCTCGAATACAACGCGATGCAGGCGGGCCTGTCCCTCGCGCCCCTCTCCCTCAGCATGTTCGCGGTGGCGGTGCTCGCGGGGAAGAAGGCGGGCGATCGGCGCCCCAGCGGCATCATCCGGTGGGGTTTCCTTCTGCTCACGATCGGGATCGCGGCGCTGATCCCGATCGTGCCCCGGGCGGAATTCGGCTGGGCGCTGGTGGTCCCCCTG
Organism: Rhodococcus sp. UNC363MFTsu5.1; assembly: GCF_000686785.1. NCBI lineage: Bacteria > Bacillati > Actinomycetota > Actinomycetes > Mycobacteriales > Nocardiaceae > Rhodococcus > Rhodococcus sp. UNC363MFTsu5.1. The sequence continues at coordinate 74,734 of NZ_JMLO01000026.1, read as the reverse complement.
ATCGTCGCCGGATCAGGGCTGGGATTGCTGGTGTCGCAACTCAACGACTACACGCTCGCCCCGATCTCGGACGAGAGGGTCAGCGAGGCCGCAGGCACCAACTCGGCAGCGGGGTCGTTCGGGCTGTCGTTCGGGCTGGCGTTCGCCGGCGCCATCCTGCTGGCGACGCTGTCCATCACGTTCACCACGATGGCGCAATCGAGCACCGTACTGCCGCAGGCAGAGCAGCAGCAGGTGGCGCAGGTGCTCGAGGACGACGCGGAGGTCATGAGCAACACCCAACTCGAAGGATTGCTCGTCGACCAGCCCCAGGCGATCCAGGACGAGATCATCCGCATCAACACCGACGCGCGACCCCTCGCCCTTCAGATCGCCTTGCTCGTCCCGATCCTTGCCGGTCTCCTCGGCCTGCTCAACTCGTTCCGCATGATTCGCATACCGGACACCCCGTCACCGGCCTCCAACGGCGCGTCCCCGACCTGACTGCTACCCACCGGTGGCGTGCAGAACCCGGAGAACCTGCGCCGCGTACTCCGGGTCGAACCGGTACCCGCCATCCACGGCGATGAGGTTCCCGCGTTCGACCTTCGCGGCCCACCAGTCCCGCAGGAACCCCTCCGCGTACCCACCGGTGCAGAAGCCGTACGGGTCCGCGACGAATGACGTGGTGACCATGAGGGTGTAGCAGGGTCGCTCGTAGTCGATCTGCCCCTCCGCCCGGTTCACGAAGTCCTCGAACGAGGTCGCGGTGGCCAGGTGCGAGTACAGCCAGAACATGACGTCGTACATCAGCCACGAGTCCCCGTCCGCGTGGAGCGCGAAGAACCCCTTCTCCGTCACGATCCGCTCGGCGAGGGCGCGGAGCAGCGCCTCGCCGTCCTGGAGGTCAGCCACCTCCAGTGCGCGACGGACGATCGGCGAGAGCGTGCCGTGCCGCACCGCCGTGAGATCGGCTTCCTTCATCTCTGCGCTGTCGTCGAACTCGTCCTCGCGCACCAGGCCCCGGACGAATGTCGCGAAGTCGGGGGCGACCAGGGTGATGCGGTAGTCGGCCTCCTGGTCGACGTGCACGACCCGAGGCTCGCCGCGCGACCCGCACGCGCGGTAGTCGAGCATGACCTGCTCGTGCCCGGCGCTCGGGGTGTCGGCGATACCGACGCCGATGTCCGGGTACCCCCACTCCTCCCGCATGAACGTCGAGCCCAACTCCCCGCACAGCGACCAGGTCGCGGTGCGGCCGATCGCGTACAGCCCGCTGATCTGGATGTGGTTCTCCGCCCAGTTCGTCGGCTCATCCATCGGGTGGCACGGTCGCTCGACCATGCCGCCGTTGTGCAACCGCATCAACTCCACATAGGAGTCCGGAAGCCGGTATCCACCCAACTCCTCCTCGATCGACGCGATCAGGTCGTCGGTCGGGCCCGGCTCGACATAGTTCTCCCGCGAGTAGTCGCCGTCGTCCCAGAAGCCATCGAAGTCGAGGCCGTCGAAATGTCCTGTCGTGCGCGGAACGCCATCGGCCCGGCGGCTGTCCGGTTCGACGGAATCGATGTCTTCCACACTCACTGGCCTGTCCTCTCACCTGTAACCCGGATGCGACGCCGACGATCGAACCACGAGGCACCCACCACCGGCCCTCGACTGAATTCCGGACGCGACCAATTTTTCAGTTACAGGGTGACAAACAACGTCAATATGTAACACTCCCCCAGAGTTTTTGACGGTCCCGGGGAGGGTGAACAGATGACCGAGCACGCCGAGATGGCGCTCGAGCTGCTGCGCGACAGCAGCCAATTCAAGTGGTACGTGATTCCACTGCTGCTGCTGGTCATCTACGTGTACGCCACCGAGGTGGAGCGGCGGAACTGGAATGTCTTCTTCGCCGGGCTGGCGCTGTGGGGCATGGACCTGTTCAACGAGATCTGGAACTCGCTGGTCTTCCAGGCCACGGGCCGGGCACCGGTGTGGGCCGCGACAGGGCCGACGGCGTACCAGCTGCTCATCGGGCTGAACATCGAGATCTGCTTCATGTTCGCCGTCATGGGCGTCGCGGCGGCGAAGATGCTACCGCCCAAGGAGACTCGAATCTTCGGTCTGCCCAACCGGCCGGTGCTCATCGCGATCAACTCCGCCGCCGCGGTTGGCGTCGAGGTGGTGCTGAACAAGATGGGCGTGCTGACCTGGGACTGGTCCTGGTGGCAGCCCGAGTTCCCGTTCCTCATCTGGCTGATCGGCTACGTACCGTTCTTCGCCGTCTGCTTCTGGGTCCACGACATGAAGACCGTGCGCGCCAAGGCCATCACGGTCGGCACGATCTTCGGCATCGATGCCCTCGCCCTCATCATCTTCGGAACCCTGGGTTGGGTGTGATGACGCGACTTGCCGGCCGGACCGCCCTCGTCGCGGTTGCCGGACTCGTACTCACAGGCCTCACCGTGCATCCCGGCGCGATGGCCGACCCGGCCGGATGCGTACTCGTGGGCACGGTCGGCACCCCCGAACTCGGTGCGGACCCGAGCACCGCGGGGCTGGAGTCCTTCTCCCCCGCCACCGCGGCGCTCCCCGATCAGGTCTACTTCCGCACCTCCACCGAGACCTTCAACCGGCGCTGGTCCTTCACCGCCCGCGATGGCGGCATCTACGTCAAAGAAGCCGTAGCCAAGGGCGGTTGGCGAGCCATGCCGCTGCCCGACTGCTTGGCGGGCAATGTCGCCGGGGTCTCCGCCGACGATGACGAGGTGCTGGCGGTGGACCGCAACGGCCGCTTCTACACGCTGGACCACGCCCTGAGCGCGCCCAAGGACTGGAACTGGAGCACCCGCTACGGCACCCCGCTCTGGACCGGACCCGGCAACACCCTCCCCCCGGGCACGCTCGACTGGACGTGGTCGGTGCTCTCGCCGAACGAGGACCACGTCTGGCGCGACGCCATCGGCAACAACCACCCCGTGGGCGGGGCCAAGGTCTCCCACGTCTTCGCACTCACCGACGGCGGCACCCGCATCCGCTACGTGGACCCCTGGCTTCCCGTCGATCACAGCTACGAAGTCGGCATGCCCGCCGACGGCCGCTTCCGTGCGGTCGCCCTCTCCACCAGCGGTTCCACCTCCCTGGTGGTGAACCGCAACGGCGACCTCTACACCCGGCTCTACGACTTCGACATCTCCGGCGCGGACAAGGTCTTCTTCCGCTACTCGTACGAGGACCAGCGCGGCCTGCGCGAGGCCACCGACATGCTCAGCGAGCGCGTAGATGCGGGCACCGCGGCCATTCATCTCCCCGCCCCCGACTGGGTTCGTCAACCGAAGGTCCCCGGCGAGATCACCGACCGCATCTCGATTCACAAGACGGGCATCGGTTCCGACGCCCGTGAACTCCGCATCGAGGGCGCCAGCGGCGGCCGAACCGGATATTGGACAAAGCAACTCACCGCGGACGAGTGGGAATTCGTGCCCACCGATCAGCCGCTGCGCGGCGTGCGGCTGGCCAATACCGCCGACGACCGCAGCGTGGACCCGTCCGTATCGGCCGCACCGTACAACTACGCGGGCCGCTCCCCCTTGGGCTGGACCGCGACCGTCGAGTCCTTCGACATCGCGAGCTCTCCCACGCCACTGCGCCTGGACTTCGGCAACGGCGTGGCCATCGACCTGATCCTCCACACCGTCGACGCGCTCCGGCAGGCGCCGCAGCCGTCCGGCCTCACCGCACAGGCCCGTCACTTCGACGGCACGATCGAGGTACCGGTGGATGTCGCGAATTCCGTCGCCGCCCAGCCCGGTCCGATCCGTGACCTCATCGCAGGCGCACTGGGCGGTCGGCGCTTCTCTGATCTCGGGGTCGACGTCACCGATCGCGAGCTCCGCATCGACGGCCTCGGCCTCACCCTCACCCGCACGCCCTAGAAATCGGGCACGTCCCAGACGCCGACGGCTACGGGGTGACGGCGGGGCTCTTCGGGTCGATCAGGATCTTCGCGTGCTCCTCGGGGTTGCCGAGCGCCGCGAAGGCGTTCTCGACTCCAGCCAACCCGACCGTCCCGGTGATCAGCGGCGACGGGTCGACCTTGCCGTCGGCGATCAGGCGCAGCGCGTGACGGAACTCGCTCGGGTCGTACCCCAGCACGAAACGAAGGTCGATCTCCTTGTTGATCGCCATCGCGGGCCGGATTCGATCGACCTCCATACACACCCCGACCACGACCACACGCGAGCGCAGCGGGGCGCTTGCCAGGATCTGGTCGATGACCCCAGGAAGGCCGACACACTCGAAGACGACCGGACCGGACGGCGTCGCGCCGACCGCGTCGGCGAGCCGGAACACCTGCCACCACGGCAGTTTCGGCACCTTCTGCAGTCTCTCCATCGTGCCGATGCCCAGGTCGAGGAGCTCGCGGACCCCGCCGAGCTCGTTCCGAGGGGTGTACGAGGTCCAAGGAGAATGCGTCGCGGGGTCGACCACGACGTCGGCTCCGCACTGCGCGGCCAGCTTTCGCCGACGAGGCGAGAAGTCACTGGCGACCACGGTGCGGACTCCCGACGCCTTGAGCATGCTGATCACCGCCAGGCCGATCGGTCCACAGCCGATGACGATGGCGGTCTGCCGTTTTCCTACCTCGCCCCTGCGCACCGCGTGCCAGGCCACCGCCATCGGCTCGGTGAGGGCGGCCTTCTCGACCGACAGGCCGTTCGGCACCACCATCGTCACCGCCTCCTGAACGACCACCTGTTCCGCGTAGCCTCCTGGCGCCGCGGCCGAGAGCCCGGTCATGTGGACGCCGGAGTCCTGGCGGATGATCGGCATGGCGACCACCCGGGTCCCGACGGGCCAGCGCTTCCGGCAGTCGGGCCCGTACTCCACGATCTCTCCGCAGAATTCATGGCCGAGAACGACATCCTGGTGCGAGCGCATGAACCCGTCGTAGCCGGATTCGGCGGCCAGACCCGCCACCTGGTCGCTGTGGACGCGCGCATGCAAGTCCGAGCCGCAGATCCCACATCGCAGCACGTCGAGGAGCACCTGCCCCGCCTTCGGCGTCGGGGTCGAGATCTCGGACACCCTCAACTGTGCGTCGGTACAGAGAACGGCCTTCATCGTCAACTCCTCAGTCGAAGCTGTGGACACCATAGCGGTGGATCAACCCCTGTCTCAGGTGATCGATCCCGGGTAGAACCTCGACTGCGTGGGTGGCCGCGATCGCCGAATTCGATTGCGCGAGTATGGTCCAGGTTGCACGATTTGTAACGAATTCTGTTGCGCAACCGGTATGGAGGGTGCGGCGGACGTCTCGGTTCGCGCATCTCAGATCAAGGGGAGTGATCATGAGCAATCAGTTGGTGCGGCGTGGGTGCGCTGCGACCCTCGCTGCTGTCGGGCTGAGTACCGCGGTGGTGACCGGCGGAGGCGCTGTCGCGAACGCGCAGCCCGCGCCGCCGACGTCGACGACCATGACGTGCGGGAGCCTGAACCCGCTCTTCTGGGCACCGTCGTTCACGTGGACCGTCCATGCCGCGTCGGGAGCGTCGCTCCGCCCTGGCGCAGACGCGCTGGAGCCGGCGATTCTGCTGAGCGGCGGGAACGAACTGCCCGTGCCCCCCGGAGGACTCATTCCGAGCATCGGAGTCAACTGGTACGGCACGCGGGTGCTGGTCGACTGGACCAACAAGACGACCGGAGCCACCGGCCGTAGCGTCAGCGATGAGACGGCCTTCCAGCAGTATCCCGGAATCCCGATCAACCGAACCTGGACGGGAACCGGAGCGGTGGACTTCACCGTCACCGTCGAGACCGGGGCGGGACTGCGGTTCATCAATACTCAGAAGGCCGTCTGCAAGGGCACGATCTCGGTGGTGCCTGCGTAGTCACTCGGGTCCGTCCGGTTGGCGGTACGCCGCCGACCGGACGGACGCCGCCCGCGCTCATCTGGGCGTGAGGTGATGCTCCATCAGGACGCTGAGCTGGTCGCGTGCGTCCACGAAGGGTTGACTCGACTCGAGCGCACGACTCTGCACGATGGCGCCCTCGATCACCGACAGCAGCAGCCCCGCCATCGAGCGCGCGGCGGTTCTCTCGATTCCCGCCGCGACCATGCCGTCGGCAAGCCGGGAGGTCCAGTCGGTGAACGCCTGACCGGCGGCGGACTGCACCGCCGGGTTCTGCTCGTCCAGCGCGGCCGCCATCATGAACGAGCCCAGCCGGTATTCGCTGGACTCGAGCGGCTCACGCCAGAAGGCGAACAGCTCGTCCAACCACTGCTCCACCGACGGTGTGCCCGCCAGCTTCTCCGCCATCACGTTCAGGTGTGAATACACCACTCGCGACACGATCCGCGTCGCCGTCTCCACGAGCTGACCCTTGCCTGCCGGGAAGTGCTGATACAGCGAATTGCGCGACGCATTGCTGCGTTTGAGCAGCTCGGTCAGCCCGGCCGCATTCACACCGAGCTCCTGCACCGTGGCGATGGTGCTCGCGAGGAGTCGAGCTCGCGGTCGTGCCGTGGTCATCCGAATCCTCCCGCGCTTGTGTGAACCGATCGGTTCATGTTAGATGATCACTACTGATGGACCGATCGGTTCACATGGAGAGGATGCCGTGCCCGCCCCCATCGCCACCGCCAATCCCGTCACGCACACGGCCCTGCTGGGTCTCGGCGCGTACCGGCCCCGACGTGTCGTCCCCAATGCCGAGATCGTGGACGCCATCAACTCCAGCGATGAATGGATCCAGACCCGATCCGGCATCAAGTCCCGAGGCTGGGCCGACGGCGACGAGACCATCGTCTCGATGAGCGTCGCGGCGTCCCGCGACGCACTCGCCGCCGCGGGCCTCGAGGCCGCGCAGATCGACGCCGTGGTGCTGGCGACGTCCTCACAGATGGTGCTCGGACCGTCGGCGGGCGCTGTGGTCGCCACGGAACTTGGCATGCACGACACCGCGGCCTACGACATCTCCGCCGGGTGCGCGGGCTTCTGCTACGCGCTCGGCAACGCCGCGAGTCTCGTCCGCGCCGGGCAGGCCCGCCATGTCCTGGTGATCGGCGTGGAACGGCTGTCCGACCTCCTCGATCCGACCGACCGGACCTGCGCGTTCATCTTCGCCGACGGCGCGGGCGCGGTAGTCGTCGGTCCCGCCGACGCAGAGGGAATCGGCCCGGTCGCCTGGGGTTCGGACGGAACCCAGACCGCGGCGATCAAGCAGGACAAGGACTTCAAGCAGTACTTCGCCGAGGTCGCGGCCGCCGAAGCCAGCGGCGGCACCACCGAGCGCCCCTACATCCGGATGAACGGCGCGGCGGTGTTCCGGTGGGCTGTGACCTTCCTGGAGAAGGCCTGCCGCGACGCCCTGGAGAAGTCCGGGATCACGGCCGACGACCTGGACGCCTTCGTGCCGCACCAGGCCAACAGCCGCATCACCGACGCGCTGATCCGGACGCTGGGGCTGCCCGAGACCGTCGCGGTCGCCCGCGACATCGTCGAGACCGGCAACACCAGCGCGGCATCGATCCCGATGGCCATGGAACAGCTCCTCCGGTCCGGCGGCGCCAAGCCCGGCGACACCGCGTTGCTGCTCGGCTTCGGCGCCGGCCTGGCCTACGCCGGGCAGGTCGTTCGGCTCCCCGCCATCGTCTGAGCCCGCTGGCCCGGCGGCCCCGCGTCAACGCGGAAACCGCCGGGCCTGCGTGGCGTCCACCCCGGATCCACGTGCGGCCCGCACCGGCCATCAGGAAGCACACGGGTGACGCCGCCGCAAGAGATCAGATGTCTGATCTCTTTGCTAGCCTGGCGGTGCCACCGAAAGGAGACCCGTGAACTCTCAGCTGAGCAGCGGCCCCCTCGTTCCCCAGCTGGAACGGCTACTGCGCGACCGCATTTCCAGCGGCCACTGGGCTGCCGGGGAACGACTGCCCCGCGAGTCGGATCTGGCTGCCGAGCTGGGCGTCGGCCGATCCTCGATACGGGAGGCCGTTCGACTGTTGGCGCAGGACGGCCAGCTGATCGTGCGCCACGGCGTCGGCACCTTCGTCGCCGAGTCCGGCACCGCAACGGAAGCATCCGATCTCCCCCGGCTGCTACGCCGCGCCCGCCTCCGCGAGGTGTTCGAAGTCAGGCGGGCGCTGGAAGTCGAGGCGGCCCGACTCGCTGCTGCCCGCGCCCGATCCCACGACCTCAGCGCCATCCGGTCCGGACTCGCGACCCGGCACGCCCTGCTGGGGAACGACATCGAGGACTTCGTCGATGCCGATCTCGACTTCCACGCCTCGATCGTGAACCTGTCCGGCAACGCCGTCCTCGCGTCGCTGTTCACCTCGGTCCGTCCCTTGCTCCGCGACGCGCTCATCGAACTCGAGAGGCACGAGCCCGACCATCCGGACACCTCGAGTGCTCACGACGATCTCCTCGACGCCATCGAGGCGCAGGACGGCGCCGCGGCCATGGCGGCAGTGGCCGCGAACATCGACTCCGTGATCACAGCGCTACAGATGGAGGACGACGCATGACCTCGCCGATCGTTTCCACCGATGCCGTCACGGTCGTCCGGGACGGGCGGTCCCTGATCTCGGACGTCTCGGCAACAATCGAGCCCGGCCAGCACTGGGTGTTGCTCGGGTCCAACGGGGCGGGAAAGAGCACCCTGCTCGGCCTGCTCGGCGCCCAAACCCATCCGACGAGCGGAATCGTCCGGGTGCTCGGCCATCGGCTCGGTCGGGTGGACATGCGTAGCCTTCGCGCCGCGATCGGGCACGTGAACCCCCGGCATCCCCTGCAGTACCCGCTCACGGTGCGTGAGGTCGTCCTCACCGGCCTCACCAACACCACCGAACTGGTGCAACGCTGGACCCCGACTCCTCGGCAACTCGACAGGGCCGACGCCTTGATCGCGGCATTCGGGGTGGCCGAGCGGTCCGATGCCCGATGGCCGAACCTCTCCCAGGGCGAGCGGGGCCGGGTGCTGATCGCCCGGGCCCTGATGCCGGAGCCACAACTGCTCCTGCTGGACGAGCCGTCCACCGGCCTCGACCTCGCCGCCCGAGAGCAGCTGTTGACCGCCCTCGACCAGGTTCGGCTCGAGAATCCCCGGCTTGCAAGCGTGCTCGTCACCCATCACATCGAGGAGATCCCCGCGTCCACCACCCACGCGATCCTCATCCGTGGTGGCCGGGTCCTGGCGCAGGGACCCATCGGGGAGGTCCTCACCAGCGCCCGGGTCAGTGCGTGCTTCGAGCACAGCATCGAGATCAGCATGCATCGCGGTCGTTGGGCCGCCCGGGCGTTGGCGCCCGCCTGAAGGGAACCGCCGGGATGCCTCGGCGTCCGTTCACCGGTGACGTACTCGCCGACCCACCACCGGTCTCACCGGGGCAGCCCATCAGGTGCGTCGGTGGCCTCTCCTACGCTCGACGGGTGGACTGGGCGAATGTGGAAGCGGCCGTGCGGGATCAGATCGTCGCGTTCGTGCGCCGGATGCGCGTGGAGCACGCCGACGACAGGATCTACGGCGCCGCCGTGCACGAGTTCTATGCCGAGGCAGGCGGCGTGATCGCGTGGCCGACGATCGGGGTCGCGAGCGAGGAGTCCCTCGCGTCGGTCGTGACCGACCGCCACGACGCCGACGCGCTTCGGTGGAGCCCGGCCGACTGGCCGTGGCAGCTCGACCCGGGCGAAGCGGAGGACGGCTGGGCCGGGCGGGTCGAGGCGGCCGCGACGGCAGACGGCGGCAAGCGCTGGCATGCCGTCCACGACCGATTCGAGCGCGCGGTCGCCAGGGCCTGCAAGGCGGCGCGTCGCACGCTGATCGACGAGGGCGTCGTCGACCGAGAATTCGTCGCGGTGGCCATGGACGAGGCATGGGAGCTGATTCCGCTGAGCCTGACCAGGACCCAGGTGCGCAGGCACTTTCCCGAGCTCGACGAGGAGCAGCGCGCGATCGACCGGCTGACCGCACTGCCGCCCGCGCAGAGGGTGATCGAGTTGATCGCGATCGCCGACTCCCCCACCCCTGCGCCTCCTGGTGCCGAGCGCGCCCGTGCCTGGCTCCGTGAGCTGGGGGCCGAAGCGGTACCCGCGATCCTGGGGCACCTGCCTGCCGCGCGGGAGGCGTGGCCGTGGGCGAAGCTTCTCGGCGAACTCGGTACCCCCACAAGGGAAGTGGTCGCGGAGCTGGACGCGATCGCGGGCAACGGTCGGTTGGGGGAACCCGATCGAGCCTGGGCAGCGGCGGCGCTCTCCCGTCTCGGCCGGATGGACCTGGTCACGGCTCGGCTCGATCGGCTTCCCCTTGAGGTCGCCGTCCGGGGGCTCATCGCGCCGTACACCTCCTTCCGGGACGTCGGCGTCCACGAGCCGTTGGACTACGGCCCGCTGGAGGCGGCGCTGGCCGAACACCCAGCGCTGCACGGCCCGGTGTGCAATCGACTGGCTCCCGGCAGCGGGTATTGCACCATCGACACGGACGAGGCCGAGGCGGCGTTCGCGGGACTCGCCTCGCCGTGGGCGGGGGTCCGGCGACACGCGGTGTTCGTGCTCGCGGACACGGCACTGACCCCGGACCAGCGCGAACGGTACGACGCCGAGCTGCACCGGCTGGCGACGGACCCGGACACCCTCGTTCGCGATGCCATCGCAGTGGCCTGCCGGTGAGCGGTCAGCCCCGGCGCGGACGACGCAACCGGAGCCGGCTGTAGGTGAAGACTGCGAGCACACAACTGATGAGCACCAGCATGGCGATGCTGAGCAGCCACCACGATGCGGTGTGCTGCCACAGCGTGTCCGGCTCAGTGCCGGTGGAATTCGTGACCAGGTCCACCGTCGAGGCCGCGGCCGCGAACCCCCAGCGCGACGGGAAGAGCCACGCGAACTGTTCGAGCACGGCGCGTCCGGTGATCGTGATCAATCCTCCGCACATCACCAGCTGCGCCATGATCGTGACCACCAGCATCGGCAGTACCTGCTCGTTCGAGCGCGCCACCGACGACAGCGCCAATCCGACCAGCACGCAGCAGCAGGTGGTGAGAGCGATGTCCACGATCAGTTCGACGGAGCCCGAGGACAGCACGCTGCCGTGACCGGGGAAACCCTTGCCCGCGAAGACGATCAGCACCATGATCACCGACTGCACGATCGCGGCGGCGCAGAACACGACGATCTTCGCCGTCAGGTAGGCGGACGGCAGCAGCCCGGCGGCACGTTCACGCTGATAGACCATGCGCTCTCCGACCAGGTCACGGATGGTCAGTGAGCAGCCCATGAAGGCGGCGCCGAGAATCAGCACCACCAGGATCTGGGTGAGTTCGCCGGAAACGTCGGCACCAGACGGCCCGAACCCGGTGTCTCCCGGCACGAGCAGGGCCAAGCCGCCGAGCACGAAGGGCAGCAGCGACAGGAAGATCAGGTAGCCCCGGTCGGCGCGGATCAGGCGAACCTGGCGGCGGGCGACGGTGCTCAACTGTTTGCGCCCCGAGGTGTGCGCGGGAGAGCCGAGCGGCCCGGGCGGGGTCGGTGGTGGCGCCTCCACCACCGGGCGGGTGGCGCGGTACTCGGCGAACACCCCGTCCGGGTCGGATGCGACGCGCGCGAAGATGTCGGCCCAGTCGGTGCTGCCGAGCGCGGCCCCCACCCGGTCCGGCGGGCCGACGTAGGCGGTCTTGCCGCCCGGTGCGAGGAGCAGCACCTGATCGCACATCTCGAGGTACGACAGCGAATGCGTGACGATGACGACGATGCGGCCCGAATCGGCGAGGCGGCGCAAAGTCGCCATGATCTGCCGGTCGAGTGCAGGGTCGAGACCCGAGGTCGGTTCGTCGAGGATGAGTAGTGATGGACCCGTCAGCAACTCCAGCGCGACGGATGCACGTTTGCGCTGTCCGCCGGACAGGCGGTCGACCCTGGTGGCGGCGTGTTCGGTCAGCTGTAGCTCGTCGAGCACCGTCGCGATCACCTCCTCGCGGTCGGCCCGGCTCGTGTCAGGCGGCAGCCTCAGTTCGGCGGCATAACCGAGCGCCTGCGAGATGGTCAGCTGCCGGTGCACGACGTCGTCCTGGGGGACCATCCCGATGCGAGAACGCAGCACCTGGTAGTCGACGTGCACGCTGCGGCCCTCGAACTCGACCACGCCTTCCGTCGGTCTTTCCGAACCGGAGATGATCTTGGCGACGGTGGTCTTTCCCGCTCCCGAGGGGCCGATCACTGCGGTGAGACTCCCCGGTTGGGCAGCGAAAGTGACGTCCTCGAGCAGCCGCCGCCCGCCTTCGATGGTGAGTCCGACGCCGTCCACACGCAGACCGCCCGCGGTCGGGGTCGTCGCCCGCCGTGGAACGAGTCGGCCTTCCTGCACGCTGAAATCGGTGTTGCCGATCGTGACGACGTCGCCGTCGGTCAACTGCGCGCGCGATACCCTGGCGCAGTTGACGAACGTTCCGTTGACGCTCCCCAGGTCGTCGATCTCGAGGCCGGACGGCAAGTTGTGGACGATGGCGTGATGGCGTGAGGCCAGCACGTCCCGGACAACGATGTCGCTGTCGGGCGACCGTCCCACCGTGAGGGATCCCGCCGGGACCGCATCATGCGGTGCCGGGGGCGGGGCGGCCGAGGCCCCCACCTCGATCGTCGACTCGTCCCATCGACCGCCCACGTCCAGTCGCGTCGCCTCGGGATCTTCGATCGAGATCCGCACGACGGGTCCCTCGACCGCGTCACCCAGGCGGACGCGGACGTCGCTCGTGACGGGGACCTTCTCCCGGCGCTCGCCGTCGACATAGAGCCCGTTCTTGCTGCCGGAGTCGACGAGCTGCCATCCCTCGTCCCACCTGAGCCGTGCATGCTCGCGCGACACCAGCGGATCGACGATCGTGATCTCCAATTGCGGATCCCTGCCGATGCGTACGGCTGTGCCCGCGCCGTAGCTTGTGCGGCCGTGTCCGGTCTCGACCACAACCCTCGGGTGCGCTTCGTTCGTCCGGTCGTCCATCGCCACGGCCTCCGATCAGCATCGGGTGTAGAGCGTCGACCCCTCCATCGTCGCACGTACGCCAAGCGTCGAACCAGGATCGCGGTCCAGCCGAGCCTCAGGCCGCCACGCCCGCGACTATCCGGCGCGTTCGACGAGGACGCAGCGCGCGCCGGAGAAGATCGTCGGCATGCACTTGTTGCAGTGGATGCACAGCGACTTCGTCCGAGCGTCCTCGGCGATGCGGTTGACCAGATCCGGCTCGCGCAGCAACGCGCGGGCCATCGCCACGAACTCGAAACCCTCCGCCATCGCGATGTCCATCCCGGCCCGGTCGGTGACCCCGCCAAGCAGCACCAGCGGCAGCGTCACCGCCGCCCGGATCTGACGGGCCTGCTCGAGCATGAACAGATCCCGGTACGGATAGGCGTGCAGCATCTGCTTGCCCACCAGTTGCACGCCGAGCCGCACCGGCTGCGGCATCGCCGCCGCGAACTCCCGGACGGGGGCGTCGCCCTTGAACAGGTACATCGGGTTGAGCAGCGAGCTGCCCATCGTCAGCTCCAGCGCGTCGACACTGCCGTCCGCCTCCAACCACTGCGCCACCTGGATCGCCTCGTCGATCCAGAAGCCGCCCGGCACACCATCATCCATGTTCAGCTTCGCCAGGATCGCGACCTTGTCCCCGACCGCCGCCCGCACGGCGCGCGCGGTGTCGAGCACCACCCGCGCACGGTTCTCCAGCGAGCCACCGTAGGAGTCCTTGCGCTTGTTGAGCTTCGGGCTCAGGAACGAGCTCGCGAAGTAGTTGTGGCCGAAGTGGATCTCCACCGCGTCGAAGCCGGAGTCGACGGCCAGCTGGGCCGCCGTCCCGTGCGCCTCGGCGATCCGCTCGATGTCATCGGTCGACGCGGACCGGATCATCTTCATGCTCAACGGATTGAACGAGCGCGACGGCGCCAACGCCGGCAGTCCCGTCGACTTCTCGTTCGCGACCGGACCGGCATGCCCCAACTGCGCCGAGGCCGCCGCCCCCTCGGCGTGGATGGCGTCGGTCAGCCGCCGCAAGCCCGGCAGGGCCTCCGGCCGCATCCACAACTGCCCGCGCTCGGTGCGGCCCTCCGGGGCCACCGCGCAGTACGCGACGGTGGACATGCCAACCCCGCCCGCGGCCGGGCGGCGGTGGAACTCGATCAGCTCATCGGTCACGAGGGCGTTCGGCGTCTTGCCCTCGAAGGTCGCGGACTTGATGATCCGGTTGCGCAGCGTCAGCGGGCCCAGCTTCGCCGGCGCCAGGACATCGGGGTGGGTCATGAGTGGTCCTCCAGTGTTCGGGTGAATGCGACCGGGCCATGGCGGGGCGCGGTACTGACGGCTGAGGCGGCCGCCGAGGTCCGGTGCGTGCACAAGACTGCGGCCGGACAACCGACCCCGGTGTGACGCGTCTCACTCAGCGGGAAATCCTGCTGCACCGGGCGGCAGACACATGCATTGTTACACGTGTCACCCCCTGGGCCAGGGGAAACATGACCGATCAAGCAGGGAAGGGTGCCTCGACCGTGCGAACCGATGAGCCAGATCCGACGTTCCGCTCGACTCCGCCTGCCGATCTCGGGCAACTGCAAGACCACCTGGCGGTGATCGACAGCCTGTACCGGTTCCAGGCCCGACTCGACGCGAAGGACTGGCCCGGGCTCCGGTCGGCGATGACCGAGGACGCCCGTGCCTACTTTGTCGAGGGCGTCGACGCGGTGCTCACCGTGGTCCGGGCCCACCTCGACGTGTGCGGCGCGACGCAGCACCTCATGGGCAACGTGCAGGTGCAGCTGGACGGGGACACGGCCAGAACCCGGTCGTACTTCCGCGCGTTCCACGTCGGCGCGGGCGCGAACGAGGGCGCGGTCTACGAGTGCCTCGGCGACTACACCGATTCGTGGGCCCGAACCGACACCGGATGGGCGTTGACGAGCCGGGTCATCGCCGTCCGCGCGGAGACCGGGGACCGCGCCGTCATCACCCCGCGGTGACCCCCGACCCCGACCGGCATCGGGGCCCGCGCCACCCACACCGACGCTGGCCCGGTCAGGCCGACTGCCGAACCAGCACCCGCGGGGCGAAGAGATCGCCGAGGGGCTCGAAGGGGCGCCCGTCGACCAGGCGGTGAATCGACTCCGCCAGGCCCGACGCGATCGCCTGCAGGTCGACACAGGTCGTCGTCAGGTGCGGCCGCAGGATCGCGCCGAGCGGCAGGTTGTCGGACCCGACGACGGCGATGTCGCGTGGCACCTCCAGCCCCGCCTCCCGCAGGGCCTGGATCAGCACCAACGCGAACTCGTCGTCGTAGGCGTACACCGCGTCCGGGCGCCGGTCCGGATCGCACCAAGCCGAGACGACGGGAAGGAGGCTGTCGATCGAGAGGGCGCAGTCGACCCGTTCGACGGAGGCCCCCTCCTGCGTTGCCGCCGACACGAACACCCCGAACCGACGCTCGCCTAGATCGGCGAGCTCGCCGCCCGGCACCAGGCACGCGAGTCGTCGATGGCCGCGCTGCCCCGCGAGATACCGTGCCGCGCAGTCGGCCAGCGAATCGAATTGGAACCGCGCCGTCGGCGCGTACGGGACCACCTCGGGTCCGGCGAGGAGCACTGCCCGAACCCCGGCACTCCGCAGCAGCGCCGCCGCCTTCGCGTCGCAACGCGCGGTGTCGGTGAAGACCGCGGCCGGGCGGAGCTGCGCCCACGCGCGAGCCCCGGTCACACCGCTCGAACCGCGGTCGCCGTGCAGGAGGAAGCGGAGCCCCCGCTCGGACAGGCCGCGATCGAGCCCCTGCAGGATCGCGTCGACCGCGAAGCCGAGCGGGATGTCGGGCATCGGCATCAGCACGATGTTGCTGCGGCCGGCGCGCAGGGCGCTCGCGGCGAGGTTCGGCGTGTATCCGAGGGCGTCGACGCTCGCCAGCACGCGCCGCTTGGTCTGCTCGCTGATCGGGTGATCGTCTCGACCGTTGAGCACGTAGGAGACCGTGGCCCTCGACACACCGGAGTGACGCGCGACGTCTGCGCTGGTCGGCCGTCGTTCTCGCGCCCGGTCCACCGTCGTCCCCTTGACCTCCGACCGACCGCTCCGGGTATCGGAACGGGATACCGGGAACGCTACACGCGTGACCGGTCGACAGTGGATTGCTCCGAGTCCCCTGCCGAGAACAGGGCGCGGTGCGCCGACGGGCTGATTCCGAACGTGCGCCCGAAATGCAGCCGGAGCGAGGCCGGTGACCCGAAGCCCGACTCGCCTGCCACCGCGTCGACACCGAGCTCCGTCGTTTCCAGCAGCAGGCGCGCCCGGTCCAGCCGTTGCAGGAGCAACCACTGCTGCGGGCTCGATCCGGTGCGCTCGCGAAACCGCCGGGTGAAGGTGCGCCTGCTCATCAGCACCACGCGCGACCAGTGATCGAGGTCGACGGGCTCGGACAGGTTCATCCGGGCCCACGCCATCGCCCGCTCGATCTCGTCCTCACCGTCCTGTTCGCGCACGGGGACCGGGATGAACTGCGCCTGGGTGCCGCTGCGGTGCGGAGCCAGGACCAGTCGGCGGGCGAGCGCGGTGGCGGCGGAGACACCGTGGTCCGATCGGACCAGGTGCAGGCAGCAGTCGAGCGCAGCTGCCGTACCGGCCGAGGTCACGACGTCGCCGAGATCCGACCACAATACGTCCGACCGGACCGTCACCTGCGGATGCCGACGCGCCAGGGTCTCCGCGGCGTGCCAGTGGGTCGCCGCCTCCCGCCCGTCGAGGATCCCGGAATCGGCAATCGGGAAGGCGCCCAGGCACAGTCCGACGATGCGCGCCCCGCGTCCGTGGGCACGCCGGATCGCCTCGAGCACCGCATCCGACGGCTGGCGGTCGGGCACCCAGCTCGGGATCACCACCGTGTCCGCCTCGACCAGTGCGCCGAGGGAACTCCGGACCGCGATGTCGTAGCCGGCGTTGGTGGGCAGGATGCCCGGATCCTCGGCGCAGATGGTGACCCGATAGCGCGGCGGGGTGTCGCGCGACTCCGCGTGCCCGAAGACGAGCGAGGGCACCGAGAGATGGAACGGGCTGATGTCGGGAAAGGCGATCACCGCGACGGATCTGACCATGGCCCGATCTTAGCGGAACATGTCCTGCGGGCCACTGGCCGCGCCGGGGTGATCGGCCGATGCTTGTGGCATGACCTCGACAACAGAGAGCACGACATCGACCGGTTCCGTAGCGGCGCAGGGAGTTCGGGCCGTCCTCGTGGGTGGCCCCACCCTGCACCTGAGGGTGGCCGGGCTGAGCATCCTCACCGATCCGACGTTCGACGAACCGGGCAGCTACGAGGGCGGCGTCACCCTGACCAAGCTGACCCCGCCCGCACTGCCCGCGGAGGCGCTCGGTCCCATCGACCTCGTGCTCCTCTCGCACGATCAGCACGCGGACAACCTCGACGAGACAGGGAAGCGACTGCTGGACGGGGTCGAGACGGTGCTCTCCACGCCGGAGGCGGCCGGGCGGCTGCCCGGGGTGACCGGACTCGCGCCGTGGGATCACACGTCGATCACCACCCCGGACGGCCGTGAGCTCACCGTCACGGCGGTCCCGGCGCTGCACGGCCCCACCGGATGCGAACCGATCACCGGCACCGTCACCGGATTCGTGCTCAGTGCCAAGGGAATTCCCACGATCTACATCTCGGGCGACAACGCGTCGGTCGAGCTGACTCGTGAGATCGGGGCACGGCTGGGCCCCGTGGACATCGCCGTCCTCTTCGCCGGGGCCGCGGATCCCGGACGCTTCCCGGTGCCGGTGACGCTGACGTCGGCGGAGGCCGTCGAGGTGGCCCGGATCCTCGATCCGTCCGTCGTCATCCCCGTGCACACCGACGGGTGGGCACACTTCACCGAGGGCGCGGACCGGTTCACCGCGGCCTTCGAGGCTGCCGGGCTCGACGCACGCCTACACACGCCGGTACCCGGCACGTACTTCGACATCTGAACGCTCGGGGCGACGCGGCTGCGGAAACCCCGGACGCGGAAACGGTGGGTCGAATTCTCGCGACTCGGCCCACCGTTTCCGCAGGGGGTCTAGGTCTCGACGTCGCTAGAACCGAGCGCACCGGCGATCTCGTTGAACAACGAGAAGATCGGGTCGAACACCAGCATCGAGACTCCTTCTTGCCGTTGGCATCTGCCGTCGCCTCGACTGACTCGAGGGACGACCCATTTATACATAGGCGGCCGAACTCCGGGGCGAAATCCCGAACAACGCACCGCGCAGACGGGCACTAGCTATCGCTTCAGAACGTCGACCAGCATCGCGTCGACGCCTGCCGTGAACTCCGCGGCGAAGCCGCCACCACCGTGTCCCGCGTCGTCGACGATCACGAGCCGACTCGCCGGCCACACCCGGGCCATCCTCCACGGTGTGTCCAACGGACCGGACACGTCGTACCGACCGTGCACGAGCACCGCAGGAATCGTCGCGATCCGGTCCATCGAGGCCATGATCTGCCCTTCCTCGAGGAAGCAGTCATGACTCCAGTAGTGCGTGACCAGCCGCGCGAAGACGCTGCGGAACAACGGGTCCGAGTACCGTGAGCTCGGCGTCCAGCCGGGCGCCAGGGACACGTGCGCATCCTCCCACTCGCACCATTTCCTTGCCGCCTCCTCGCGTACCGCCGCGTCCGGGTCGGACAGCAGCCGCGCGTAGGCCGCCGCGAGATCTCCGCCGCGCTCGGCCTCGGGGACTCCCTCCACGAACCGCTCCCACGCCTGCGGGAACACCCGCCCCATCGCGCGGGTGATCCAGTCGATCTCGACGCGGGTACCGGCCGTCACCGCACCGAGCACCATCGCCAGCACCCGGCCGGGGTGCTGCTGCGCATACGCCAACGCCAGCGACACTCCCCACGACATCCCGCTCACCATCCACCGGTCGATGCCCAGGTGCTCGCGCAGTCGCTCGATGTCCCCCACCAGGTGAGCCGTGGTGTTCGAGGCGAGGTCCGCGTCCGGTCCGTCCGCGAGCGGGCGACTGCGGCCGCAGCCGCGCTGATCGAACAGCACCGCCCGGCATCGTTGTGGATCGAAGTACCGCCGGGCACCGGCGGTGCAGCCGGAGCCCGGACCGCCGTGCAGGAACAGCACCGGCACCCCGCGGGGGTCACCGACGCTCTCCCAGTGGAGGAGGTGACCATCGGGCACCTCCAGCTGGCCCGACTCGTACGGCTCGATCGGCGGGTAGCGGGTGCTCATCGAAGCAGCATGCCCAACCACCGGCGTCCGATCCACGACCTCGGCCTTGTCGCGCGTCCGCGCGGTCGACGTCGAATCTCTCTCACCGCACCCGCAGCGGGCGGTCACTACACTCGGACCGCATGGGGATGCTGTTCGCGATGACGATTCCGGGGCTGGTGTGCCTGCTCGTCCTGGCCGCGTTCGCCGAGACCCTGTTCAATCGGGTGACCGGCGGACGGATGTTGCCGTGGACCCGTCGTGGTGGCGGCCGCACCGTGTCGGCGACGGGCTTCGAGGAGGTCACGGCGGTGTTCCAGGGCTCGAAGCACCACGAGTTCGAGCAGCGCCAGGTGTCCTTGATGCATCGCGAGGACGACGCCGACGGGGCGCCGCCGCTGGTACGCCTGGACATCGCGTCGAACCGTGCCGTTCTGCGCAACGCCAGCGACGCCCCGCGCTGACGGATTCGGGACCGGGCTCTCTCGCAGCGGGTCAATCTGCCAGCGTGTCGAGGGCTGCCGACATCCGCTCCAGCACATCCAGAGCACGCCGGAATTCCTCGAGCCCCAGGTGATTCGCGAGCCGGTCGGCGAAGGCGCGCTGGTCGGGCGTGATGCCCGCCATCGCCGCCCGACCCTCGGCGGTCAACTGCAACAGCTTCGCCCGACGATGGGCGGGATTGGGTAGGAACTCGGCAAACCCCTTGTCCACCATCAGGTCCGCTATCCGCTGCACGCTTTGCCGGGTGATCCCCATGGCCCGGGCGATGCCCGCGACCGGCAGTGGTTCGTCGACGACAGCGCCGAGCACCTGCCACCACGCGGCGGTGAGACCGGCCGGCCGAGCCAGCTGCTCCGCCACTGCCAGGAACTGGCCGTTGAGTCGGAATGCAGTCAGGGCGGCGCCGGAGAGCAGCTCGGCCGGCTTCGGCTCGGTCATTGCGCGGTCGCCGTCTGCAACACCTCGAAGGCGCTCGCGTCCGAGCGCGCGTACAGCCGGTACCAGGCGTCGAGCACCTCCGGGGTGTAGACGTCGAGGCGCCCCAGGATCTCGCGGGCGAACTCGACGGGGTTCGTCGCGCCCGCGGTGATCAGATCCCGATCGGTCACCGCGGGCTCGTCCCGGTACCGGCCGCCGCCCGCGTAGCCGGTCATGGCCAGGAAGTACGCGACGTTGCTGGTGTGGTCACGGTCGTCGAGCAGGCCCTCCCCCGCGAGTCCGTAGGTCGCGCCGCAGATGGCAGCGACCGGCACGCCCGCGTCGAGGAACGTGCGCGCCTTGGCCGCGAACGGGGCCAAGGCGTCGCCCCCGATCCAGGTGTCGGCCCCGGGCAGGATCAGCATCGCGCTGTCCTCGGGGTCGAGATCGGCCAGGACGAGGTCCGGGATCATGCGCACGCCGCCGCTGGTGGTCACCGGGTCCAGGGTCAGCCCAACGGTGGACACCGAGTAGCGACCCGGTTCGCGCTGCCACTGACGCTGGTTGATGTGCGCGATCGCGTGACCGGCCTCCCAGTCCGCGAGGGTGTCGTAGACCGCCAGGTGCACCACTTGGGTTCTCATGACAGCATTCTGTCATATAGACAGCATGCTGTCACTCAGCCTCCGGCCGATGCGGCCATCACACCCTCGCCCCGGCAACCAGTCGGCGCACGGATTCCGGCTCCTGGACGTCCTCGCCCACCCACGGTGCGGGTTCCGGCGCACCGGCCACAGTCCGCAGTGGGATCACGCCCGCCCACTCACCGGAGGCCGCCGACGGCTCGGGCGGCGGCGCGTCGCGCATCTTGACCGTCCAGCATCCCGGCTCGATGGACAGGGCCATCGCCAGGGTCGCCGCGAGCTCCTTCTTCGTGTGGGTGCGCACCTCCGAGCTCCGGCCGGGGATCAGCGCATCGGACATCAGATCGAGGGCCTCCACCGCGCCGCCCCCGCAGAACTCGGTCAGGCAACCGCGCACGACGGCCGACCGGTAGTTGGCCGTGGAGTCGAACAGGGTGTCCGCCACCACGATCCCGTCGAGCATCGTGACAGAGAAGGCGACCGGGGCGCCTGCCGCGACGTGCCGCAGGGCGCCTGCACCCGTCGATCCGTGCAGCACGATGCGGTCGCCGTCGCGGGCGTAGAGCATGGGGACCACCCACGGCAATCCGTCCACCACGGTCGCGAGGGTGCCGACCGCCGCGGCGTCGAGCACCGCGTCGAGATCGGCCCGGTGGCCGCTGGCAAGGTCTGGGTATCTCCTGATCCGGTCCATGCACCGAATCGTGCCCAGTTTGCGGCATGGACAACAGGCCCAGAATGAGACAAACCAGCCAGACCAGAATTCCGGTACTTCAGGGCACCTTCACGTGATCGTCGAGGAAGCGCTCTGTCTGTGCGGCGATCGCCGCGGCGTGGGCGTGGAAGAGGTAGTGGTGGCCGTCCATGACCATGACCTGCTGGATCGACGGATTGCTGATCGCCGCGCGATGCGAGGACTCCCATTCCGGGTCCGCCGTGAGCGAGGAGGAGGCGAGGATCGACAGGGCAGGCAGGGTGGGAGGGAACACGGCGCCCTCGGCCGCTCGCACGTTCTCCGCTTCGCGGGCAGCCTCGTCCAGCATGGTCGGGTTCAACACCCACGAGTAGGCCCGCAGGTACAGGTCCTGCTGGTTCGGGGTGTACTCGGCGGCGGCGCCGAGGCTCTGCCGATAGTCGGCCACCAGGCCCAGGTAGTCGGTGCTCTTGTCCAGGGCGATCAGGTCTCGGATACCGCCGACCGCGGTGACGGCGGACATCCAGCCCGGCCACGCCGGGGAGTCCTGGGCAAGACCGGAGGTGTAGCGCTCGTCGTCCAGGCCCACCACCGCGGCGACCTCGTCCGGGTGGTGGGTCGCCCACCACATCGCGTACAGACCCGAAATCGAATGGGGCATCAGGACGTAGGGGCCGTCCAGCCCCAGTTCCCGGAGCGCTCCCCTGGTCTCGTCGACGATCGCCTCGCTGGTGCGCGGGGCATCGGTGCCGTCGCTCAGACCCAGCCCGAAGTTCTCGACGGTGACGACCGTGTTCTGCTCGGCGAGCCGCCGGGCCAGCGGAGCGAAGCCGAGAATCGGTTCCGGTGTGCCCAATCCGGGCAACAGGACGATGGTTCGCGGTCCCGAGCCCTGGACCGCGACGCTCATCCGGTGACCGTCCACCTCGACATAGCGGTGGTCGGAGCCGATCGCCGCCTCGATGGCGTCCTTGTCGCGGGTAGTCTGCCACCGGTGGATGCCGCCCGAGACCGCGACGGCGACGACGACCAGTGCGACGAGACCGACGAACACCCGCCCGACCACACGCAGGACGCGGCGCGGCCGCGATCGCTTCGACGTCATGCCGTTCACGATGGCCTCCAGGCTCAATTGGGTTTGCAGATATGGTCTTTCGACGGCAGTTCACCGGTCGCCAGGTAGCGGCTGGCCATGTCCGCGGCGCACGAACTGGTTCCCGGGACGCCGCCAGGGAGTCCGAACGGCATCCGCTGGGGCAGGACCAGGTGCGCGGACTTGCCCTGCACCGTGACCAGTCGCGAGCCGGCGACCAGGTCCCGGAGGGTGCGCGCGCCGTCGGCCGGCGTGACGGCGTCACGCTCGTTGGTGATCAGCAGCATGCCAGGCACGTCACCCCACCCCGACTGCGAATCCGCCTGCCCGGGGAACGGCCAGTATGCGCACGCCGCCGGAAAGCCCATCCCGAGGTACGTCAGCGGCGCCTTCTCGGCCGCCCGCCTCTGCTCCGCCAGGACGGCGTCCGTGTCGTGGCTCCATTCCGCGGCGTTGCAGTTGTAGGCCGTCCACCAGCCCTGCCGCGGGCCGCCGGACAGGACGGCACCGAGCTCACGATCGATCAATGGCGAGAGCTGGAACTGGGAGATCATCGAGATTGCTGACTGGACAGATGCGAGTGACGAATCCCCCGACACCGCTGCATGAATGGTGACGAGCCTCGACAGCACGGCCTCGTTGGCGGCGTTCCCGACACCGAACAGGACGGCGTTGAGGTCGTTCGAGGTGAAGGTCTGTCCCCCGAGGAGTCGGATGGGCCGGGCGGCGAGGTCGCCCCGGAGCTTCGTCATCGACGCCAACACCCGCTCCGCGGAGTCGCCGAAAACGGTTCCGCGGGTCGCCGCCCAGGGCGCGAACGCGGTCTCGACCGCCTGCTGCCGAGCCCGATACCGTTCTTGCAGAACCTCGTTCGGACTCCTGAGCGGATCGACAACCGAATCGAGCACCCATCGGTCGACGCGTTCGGGAAAGGTCCGTGCCAGCTCCCGCCCGAGCGCAGTCCCCTGCGACACCCCGAGGTAGCTCCACTTGTCCGCATGCAGGAGCTGACGCACCAGGTCCAGGTCACGGACCGTCTGCCAATAGGTGACGTAGGGCGCCGTCGACGCGCCATCCGGGGTCCTCGCCGCCCCGGCGAGGCATCGCTCGGTCCATCGCCGTGCGTCGTCGAGTTGACGGGCAACGGACTGTGCCGAGAAGTCGAGGACGTCGTAGCCCTCCCGTTGGCCGGTTCCCAGAAGGGCGGGATCCCCGGAGACGACCGGATCACAGAACTGCGCCGTCGACGATGTTGATGTTCCCCGAGCGTCGAAACCGATGAGGTCGAACGAATCTCGGAGTATCGGCATTCCACCGGAGAAGCTGTGAGGATCGAGGAGGCTACCAGCGCCCGAACCGCCGGAACTGGTCAGCAGCGGCGTGGACGCGGCGCCCGTGCCGCGAAGCCTCGAGATCCAGAAGGTCGCCTCGCGCCCATCCGCGGGACGCGCCCAGTCGAGAGGAGTTCGGATCCGGGCGCAGTCGAGCCCGGGTAGTACCGCCGATCGAGCCGCCGCGTAACCGTCGCCTGCCAGCGCATGATCGAGGATGTCCGAGGGACACGGATGCCAGCGGATCTCCTGTTCTGCGTACCCGGGAGGGACGCCCGGGTACGGGGCCGGTGCCGCGATGGCGGTGACACTCCCGGCGAACCCGATGAACAACGCCGATCCCGCCGCGACGACGGCACGTCGCCTGGCCCGCCCCCGAAGAACCATCCGCACTGCAACTCCTCCCCCCGTTGGCGCAGTCGGCCGAGTCGGCACACTGCACCCCACCTCGGTCCGTTCCCCCTGACCGAACCTCCACCACCATTGGAACACGCCGCCGTCGGCGGGGATATGGGGCGGGGAGCCTTCGACTGGTGAGGGCCGACGGTCTGGTCGATCCAGTCTGGTGCATTCGAATCGCGAGGAAATCCGAAGGCCGGAGCCTTGGCGGTCACCGCCCAGCAAACCTCCGAACCTGCGGCATGTAACAAACCACCGATGGCAGTTGATGATTCAGTTCGTGAGCCTTTCTACCCAACTTGCCGATGTCCCCCGGCTTCGAGTTCGCACCGCCGTTGTCTGCTCGATCGCAGTTGTCGGGCTGGCCGCTCAGGCGCCTGCCGCGACGGCAGCGCCGACATCGAGCGCACCGGCCGACTGCGTCCCCTTCGGCACCGCGCAGGTACCGCCCGGCCTGCCCTCGTTCGGCGCCAGGGACGGATTGGCGAACCTGCCGGAGTTCTCGGGTTCGGGTGCACCGGCGAGTGTCGAATTGCGCACTCAGACCACACAGTTCAACAAGTTCTGGGACTACTCGCTGGCAGGCCAGGCGTTGCTGACCAGGCCTCGGGTATGGAACGGCGCCAACCCAGAGCCGTGGCGATACGCGCCGCTGCCGACGTGCCTGCGGGACCGCCTGGTCGGGATCTCGGTGGACGACGACGAGCTGGTCGCGATCGACGAGGGCGGCTGGATCTACACCATGGACAACGCCTCGCAGGCCCCGGCCTTCTGGAACTGGACTTCCTCGTTCGGGGCACCGCTGTGGACCGGCAAGGGCAAGCAGTTGCCAGGCGGCGACCCGGGAACCTGGGCGCTCAGCGTCGGATCCCCCTGGGACAACCAGACTTACGCGGACGTCGCAGGCCGGATCCACTTCTTCGGGCTCGCGAAGATGACAATGGTGCCCGCGCTGACCGGCGACGGCAGCCGGATCACCTATGCGGACCCGTGGCTGCCCGACGACGACAGCTACGAGATCGGCGGACCCGTCGGCGGGCGTTTCCAGTCGATCGCGCTGTCCTCCTCGGCCTCGACAACCTTCGTGATGAACAAGTACGGCGACATGTACACCCGCAACTACGACATCGACGGCACCGGAGGGGATTCGGTGTTCTTCCGCTACAGCTGGGACGACCAGACCGGCAAACCCACCGCGCCGAACTCAGCCTTCGAAGCGTGGTTCAAGAACTACGCCGCGATCCAGCTGCCCGCGCAGGACTGGGTGCACCAGCCCAAGATCCCGGGCGAGAACACCTCGGCGATCAGCGTGCACTCCACCGGCGTCGGCCCGGACCGCCGGGAGCTGCGCGTGGCAGGCAAGAGGGACGGACGCACCGGATTCTGGCACAAGGACCTGACCGCCCCGGTGTGGGAGTTCACACCCACCGGCGCACCGCTTCCCGGCACCGCAGTGCGGAACTCGCAGGCGGACCGATCCTCGGACACCCTTGCGCCCCCGGCGCCGTGGAACCTGACTGCGCCGCTGCCCGGTCGCGACGCCGTCGTCGACGCGCAGTTGCTCGTCGACTGGCAGGTCCCGTATTCGATCCTCGACCCCCGCCTGCTCGACGAGGCCGGCCTGAAGGCGGGACCGTCCGGGTACAGGCTGTCCGTCGATCACTTCGATCCCGCCGCGACCACCCGGCCCGCCACCGTGACCGCACCCGACGGGAAGGCGATCCCGGTGCTGCTGCACACCGCGGACGGCCTGCGACTCGGGCCGCGCGGCGCAGGCCTCGACGATCAGCCCAGGCACCTCGTCGGCGCCATCGAGGTACCCCGCGCCGCCTTCGACGCGCGGGGCGCGGATCCGACCCTGGACGCATTCGTGCGGGACTGGTCGCGGGGCAAGCGCATCGCGCCCATCACCCTCAGCGCCACCGATCACGACCTGGTCGTGCGATAGCGACCCGGCCCATCCCGCTGATCACAGGAACCTGCTCGACCTGTCGTTGTCGACCTTGCCCATCTCACCTCGGAAGGTGCGACCGCCACCCCTGTCGCGCCCGGTCTGTCACGGGGCGGTGAGCTGGGCCGACAACTCCCACAGGGCCGCTGCGGTGGCGGGGTCGGTGGCGTGGCCGCTGGCCGCGCCGATCCCACAGTCCGCGAGATAGGCGCCGCCGGCCGTGTCGAGCTCGGGCGCGGTCGCTCCCCATACCGACGTCGCCGCGGCGGCGGGGACGGACTTGAGGTTTGTCAGCGCGTTCGGTGAGCCCGCCGACATGCGCTTCATCTCCGCCATGTCGTCCCGGGACATGTGGCGCGCGAGGCCGGTGGCGCACACTCCCGGGTGAACCGCGAAGGCGTGCACACCCTGGCCGCCGAACCGTCGCTCGAGCTCGACGGTCGTCAGCACGTTCGCGGCCTTGGACTGGGCGTAGGCGACGAACTTGTCGTAGGTGCGGCGCTCGAAGTTCGGATCGACGAGATCGACGGGGTGCGCCCGGTGTGCGTCCGAGGACACCGTGATCACCCGTGCCGGGACACCGGATCGATCGGCGGCGGCCGTCAGCGACGGCAGCAGAAGAGACGTGAGCGCGAAGTGGCCGAGATGGTTGGTGCCGAACTGGAGCTCGAACCCGTCGCGGGTGCGTTCGAACGGCGGGTACATCACCCCGGCATTGTTGATCAGGACGTCCACCGGAAGCCGACGCTCGGATACCCGATCGACCAGGGCGCGAACACTTTCCAGGTCCGCGAGGTCGACACCGAGAACCTCCGGTTCCGACGAGGGATGCGCCTCACGGATCCGCGTCGCCACCGCGCCTGCCGCGGCGGTGTCGCGGGCGGTGAGGACGACGTGAGCGCCCGATCCTGCCAGTGCTCGAGCGGTCTCGGCACCCAGACCGCTCGTCACCCCGGTGACGAGCACCGTGCGCCCGCTCAGCTCTACGCCGTCGAGGACCTCGTCTGCGGTGCGCGCGCGGTCGACGGTGCCCTGCGGCCGCGGGATGGGTTGTTGTGTCATTCCGGCGAATCCTCCTGCCAGTCCGTGGACAGCCGCGACGTCCACCGGGGTTCGCGCCTGTCCAGATACGCGCGAACTCCCTCGGCCGCATCGGGTGTGCCCATCACCCGCAGGTGCAGGTCCGTCTCGAGGGTCGCCACTCGATCCGGGCCGTACCCGTGTCGGGCGGTCTGCCACAGCAGTCGTTTGGACAACGCGACCGACATCGGCGCGGTGTTCACCGCGATGTCACGGGCGACCTCCAGCGCGGCCGGCAGCACCTCGCCGGATGGCAGGCAGCGACTCGCCAGCCCCAGCCGGACCGCCTCGGCGCCGTCGAAGGTGCGGCCCGTCAACAGCACATCCGCCGCGGCCGACATGCCCGCGACATGCGGAACGGTCCAGTGGGACATCGCGTCGGGGAGCACCCCGCGGCGAACCTGCGGGATCGCGAACCTGGCGTCCTCGGCGACGATCCGGATGTCGGCCTGCATCGCGAGCGTGAACCCGATTCCGATGGCGTGCCCGTTCACCGCGGCGATCACCGGTTTACGCAGATCGAAGGCCGGCGGATCGACTGGCGAGGCGGTGAACTCGGCGTCGGGAGCGTCGAAGGTGGCGCCGCCACCGCCGAGATCGGCGCCCGCGCAGAACGCGGGGGGCGCGCCGGTGAGCACGATGGCTCGGATCGCATCGTCCTCGTCGAGAGTCCGGTAGGCCTCGCTCAGCGCCGGGCCCATCGCACCGGTGAACGCATTGCGCCTCTCGGGCCGGTCGAGGGTCACCACCGCGACCCCCCGATCGACCGTGACAGACACCCCGGCCGTCATCGCGACGCCTTCAACGCCGAGATAAGCTCGGCGACATGGTCGTTCGAGACCGGATAGCCGGGGAAGTAGCAGCACACCCGGTCCGCGTGGTCGCCGAACCGAGCGACGATCTCCGCCGCGCACTGCTCGGGGGTCCCGTGCACCGCGAGCGTGGTCATCATGGTGGCGTCGATCAACTCCGTCATCGCGGCGACGTCGCCGCGCTTGGAGAGCACGTTGAGTTCCGGCTGCACGTCCGCCCACCCCTCCACCTCCAGCACCGGCCGATACGCCGGGGTGGAGCCGTAGAAGGCGAGCAGGCGCCGCACACCGCGCGCCGCCGCGTCCAGCTCCTCGGGGGTGCGGCCGGTCCCCACGATGACCTGGGGGTAGATCGCGAGGTCCGACCGCGAACGCCCACCTATTTCGAGACCCTTCTCGATCGCGGGAAGGGTCCGTTCCCGGAAGTGCCTGGCGCTGTTGAACGGCATGACGAGCAGTCCGTCCGCGACCTCGGCGGCCGCCCGAGTCATCAACGGGCCCAGCGCCCCGAGGCAGATCTCCGGAGGTCCGTACGGGTTGGGGCCGGGATCGAAGGTGGGAGGCATGAGGGTGTGCGTGGTGAACTCGCCCTGGAACCTGAGCGGCGCCCGGCCTTCCCACGCGGCGAAGATCGCCTTGATCGCGAGCACCGTCTCGCGCATGCGGGCGGCAGGCTTCGACCACTGGGCGCCGTAGCGGCGCTCGATGTGCGGACGGATCTGTGAACCGAGGCCGAGACGGAACCGCCCCCGGCTCAGGGTCTGCAGGTCGTTGGCGGTGTGGGCCAGGTGCATTGGGCTGCGGGGCAGCGCGATGGCCACGTTCGTCATCAGGTCCGCCTCGACCGCACCCGACGCGGCGACAAGCGGGACGAACACGTCGTGGGCACCCTCGAAGGTGAACAGCCCGTCGGCCCCGAGCGCGACGAGCTCACGCGCCCGCGAGGCCGCGTCCTCGGGTCGGCCGTCCAGCTGCACATCGACCTTCATGGGCGCACCGACTTGATGTCCGTCGCCTCGGTCGCATGCGCGGCGAGGACGTACAGGGAACCGGCGAGCGCGTCGACGAAATCCTCGTCGTCCTCCATTCCCCTGGTGAGCCCACGCATGGTCGTGGCGCCCGAGAGCAGGTCGAACAGGAACGTCGCATTCACCCCGGCTGCGATCTCTCCCCTGGCGACAGCGTCGTCCAGAAGATCCCGAAAGGCTTTGCGCACCGGCACCCCGATGGCAAGCAGGCGCTGGCGCGCCTCCTCGGACTGCGAATCGGCGAGCAAGCCCGGCACACCCGCGCGCGCGGCGGGACGTGCGGCACGAACCAGGAAGACCCGCACCCAGGTCGCGAGATCCGTGCGCAGGTCACCCGACGCCTCGGGCAGCGGATGCCCACCGGTCCCGTGCACGGCTTCCTCGATCAACGCCTCGCGAGTGGGCCACCGCCGATAGATGGCCGGCGTGTTCACCTCGGCCCGCCTGGCAATCGCGGCGACCGTCGTCTGCTGGTAACCGACCTCCGCCAGGAGGCGGCGGGTCGCGACGAGCGTCGCCTTGTCCTTGCTCGGATCGCGGGGACGCCCGGCGCGGGGCGAATCCTCATGCTTCACCATTACATAGTAACTCGTTACGTTAATCGACGCGGCGCTTCGCCCTTCGCCCCCCTAGGTGTCGCAGCATGAAAAGACCCCGGCTGATGTATGCGGTCGACTCCGGCATCAGCCGGTGATGTTGCTCGCCTGGTTGCTCCAGGCAGTCTCACCGAAGAGCTCACCGGTCCCGGAGACGAACGCGCTGTGTGCGTGCGCATCGCCGCGCAGCTTGTCCATGTTCCAGGCGGTGAGAACACCGAGGAACCCCTGCACGCCGCTGACGCAGCCCGGATCATTCGCGGGGCAGCCGGGCTGACCCTGAATGTCGTTGTGGTTCGGGCCGTTCAGCGTCGCCATCGCTTTCTGCACCGAGTCCGGGGTGGCGCCGAAGTAGCCCTGCGCAGACTGGGGTCCGATCTGCTCCCAGGGAAGCGGCTGAGCGGACGGCGAGATGGGGCTGCCGGAGCCGTTGACGTAGAGGACCGAGCCGGTGGTCAGCGCCCGAGGGTCCGCGCAGACGGTCATCGCGGGGTCAGGCTTCGGCGAATTGAGCGTGCACATGAACTGTCCGGGGAGTTCGATCGGGACTGCGGTCTTGATCGCACCGTCGGAACGGACGGTGGCATTGAGGGTGCCGACCGCGCCCTGCGAGTGCCCCATCGCGCCGACGTTGTCGGTGTCCAGCGTCCGATAGAAGACGCTCGACGGGTCACTGTCCTGCTGCTTGAGGAAGTCCACCGCCTGCAGCATCTCCTGGCCGGAGCCCGTGTTGGTGTTGTCCGGCGCGATCACCACGAAACCCCAGGACGCCAGGTGCGAGAGCAGGTAGTCGTACTGATGGGGATGCGCCCAGGTGCCGTCGCCCCAGGTGACGATCGGGTGCTTGGTGCCGTCCGCACCGAGGTCGGTGGGGTACCAGACGTCGAACTTGTGGCCGGAGGAGTCGCAGCAGCCGAACCCCTGCTGCTTGGTCACCTCCCACGGTCCGCGTTCGGAGTACGTGGCCTCGACGGACTTGCTCGGCTCGTTACCCGGCGCGGGCGCACCTGCCTGCGCCGTGGCACCGGTACCGAGCACGGCCAGGGTTGCTGCGGCGAGGAGGACCGAACCTCTACTCAAGCGACTTCTCATGGCTCGAGACTAACGACAGTGCCTAACAACATTAAGGTGTTGATATGTAATCGTTACATATACCGAACTGCGCAGGTCGTCGCGCCGGAGCGCCACCCCCGTCGTTAGGCTCGCCTCGTGACGGAGCGACAGCGGGGCGGACGTGCAGCCAGGGCGGAAGCCAGGCGCGAGGCCATCCTCGCCGCCGCCATGGCCGAGATCGCAGAGCGCGGGTACCGAGCCACCACCCTTGCCGCGGTCGCCGAGCGCGTCGGACTGACCCAGCCGGGCCTTCTTCACTACTTCCCCAGCAAGGAGCACCTGCTGATCGGCGTGCTCGAGGCCCGCGATCAGTGGGATACCGCGGCCCTGCTCGCGCGATCGACGGACGTGCGACTGTCCCACCTGGAACAGATCGTGGAGTTCAATGCCGACCGCCCCGGCGTCGTCCAGACGTTCACGGCATTGGCGGCGGAGAGCACGACCGGACAGCACCCGGCCCGCGAGTACTTCACCGAGCGCTACGCCGCCGCCCGGGGCGCGTTCGCGGAATTGCTACACAAAGAGTTCGGCGACCAACTGCCGGGCGGACTCACACCCGAGCAGACGGCGCCACTGCTGATCGCCATGCTCGACGGCATGCAGATCCAGTGGCTGCTGGCCCCAGACGAGGTGGACATGCTCGCCGCCTTCCGGGACTTCGTCACCCTGCTCCGCGCGGGCACCCACGTCGAGAACCAGGACGACCAGGGCTAGGCCCCACACACTCCTTCGTTTGATAACGGTTTGATAACAACACCTAGTGGTCACAAGGTAGGCTGGCAGTATCACCTTCCGGCGGGCCGGCGCGGTCACTTCTCCCACCCGGCATGCCGGGCAACACCCGGCCGATGACGAAGGAGTTCACGATGGAGGACGAAGCAACGCGCGAGGCCGTGGAATCGGCACTCGCCAAGCTCGATCTGGACGCGAAGGCGCGGCTGCTCCAGGGACAGGACATGTGGACGCTGCCCGCCCTCCCCGAGATCGGGCTCGGCTCCCTGGTGATGTCCGACGGGCCGGTCGGCGTGCGCGGAGTCTTCTGGGGCCCCGACGACCCGTCCATCCTGCTGCCGTCGCCCACCGCCATGGCCGCGACCTGGGACCCCGAGCTGATCGCCCGGGCGGGAGTGCTGCTCGCGCAGGAGGCCCGCCGCAAGGGCGTGCACCTGTTGCTGGCCCCCACCGTGAACATGCACCGCACCCCGGTGGGCGGCCGGCACTTCGAGGCCTACTCCGAGGACCCGTTGCTCACCGGCGCGATCGGTTCCGGCTACGTCCACGGGGTGCAGTCCGGCGGCGTCGGCGCCACCGTCAAGCACTTCGTCGCCAACGACGCCGAGACCGACCGGATGAGCGTCGACAACATCGTCTCCCCCGAAGCCTTGCGTGAGATCTACCTCGCACCGTTCGAGGCGATCGTGCGCGACGCCTGCCCGTGGGCCATCATGTCCGCCTACAACGGCGTGAACGGCACCACGATGAGTGAGCACACCGAGCTGCTGCGCGGCGTGCTCCGCGACGAGTGGGGCTTCGACGGCATCGTGGTCTCCGACTGGATGGGCACACGTTCCACGGTGGGCGCGATCACGGGCGGCCTCGACGTCGCGATGCCCGGCCCGCAGTCGGTCTACGGCGAGCTCTTGGTCAAGGCGGTCCAGAACGGCGAGGTCGACGAGTCCGTGGTGGACGAGGCCGTGCGTCACGTCCTGCTGCTCGCGGCGCGCGTCGGCCTGCTCGAGGGCGCTCCCGCCGCCGTCGCCGAGTTCCCCGCCGTGGTCGACGGCCGCGAGATCGCGCGCGAGATCGCCCGGCGCTCCTTCGTGCTCGCCCGCAACGCCGAGGTCGACCACACTCCGGTCCTGCCGATCACCCCCGCCGAGTCCACGGTCGCCCTCATCGGCCTGGCCGCGCGCGACGCCCGCGTGCTCGGCGGCGGCTCCGCCATGGTCTTCCCCGAGACCGTCGTCTCCCCGCTCGACGGGCTGACGGCCGCGCTGCCCGAGGGCACGCTGAGCTACCACGTCGGCACGGTGCTGAGCGAGGACATGGGCGTCGCCGACCGCGGGTTCACCCTGCGCGCCCGCTGCCTCGCCACCGACGGCTCGCTGCAGCGCGAGCTCCCGATGGCGGACGGCAACATCATGTGGATGGGCAACCTCCCCGAGGGCGTCGACTACCCGTCGCTGCAGACCATCGAGATCCTCGGCACGTTCACGCCGGAGCTGTCAGGCCCACACCGCTTCGGCACCAAGGGAATCGGCCAGTTCACCCTGACCGTCGACGGCGAGACGGTGTTCGAGGGAGAGCAGACGCTCGAGAGCTTCGACCCATTCGAGATGCTCTTCGGCTCGCCGAAGGATCGCGCCGTCGTCGAGCTCGAGGCGGGGCGCCCCGTCGAGGTCGCCTTGCGGTACGAGCCGATGAAGATGGAGGGCTCCCCCATCGCCATCGTCAGCTTCGGTCTGGGGCACCTCGAGCCGCAGCGCGACCCCGAGGAGCTCATGGCCGAGGCCGAGGCCGCCGCGGCCCAGGCCGACGTGGCCGTCGTCGTCGTGGCGACCACCGACAAGGTGGAGTCCGAGGGCTTCGACCGCACCACCCTCGCGCTACCCGGACGTCAGGACGAGCTGGTCTCCCGCGTCGTCGCCGCGAACCCGCGCACGGTTGTGATCGTCAACTCCGGTGCCCCCGTGGAGATGCCGTGGCGCGACGACGTCGCCGCGGTGCTGCTGAGCTGGTTCCCCGGGCAGGAGGCGGGCTCGGCGCTGGCAGAGGTCCTCACCGGCGCGGCCGAGCCCGGCGGCCGGCTGCCGACCACCTGGCCCGCCACGCTCGCGGACTGCCCGGTCACTGAGGTCACACCGACCGACGGCAAGCTCGTCTACACCGAGGACCTGTTCATCGGCTATCACGCCTGGGACCGATCCGACATCGCGCCCGCATACTCGTTCGGGCATGGCCTCGGCTACACCACCTGGGAGTACGAGGAGGTCGACTGGGACGGCGAGGCCGTCACGGTCCGGGTCCGCAACACCGGATCCCGGCCGGGACGCGAGGTCGTGCAGGTCTACCTCGCCCCGGTCGACGGCGACCCGTCCCGTCCCGCCCGTGCGCTGGCAGGCTTCGCGAGTATCGAGGCGGCCGCCGGCGAAACCGTGACGGCGACCGTCACCCTGCCGAAGCGCGCCTTCGAGGTATGGGAGGAGGCGAGCCGGACGTGGGCCTACCGCCCCGGTGCGTATGACCTGACGGTCGGCGGCTCCTCCGCCGACCGCCCCCTCACCCTGCCCATCGAAGCGGCCGTCTGACAGCTCAGCTGCCGAGTACGGCCCGAGACCGTGCCGGCACACCGTCCCTCGCGGTGAGCCGGCCTGTAGACCATCCCCGGCAACACCGTCCCTCGCGGTAGGACGGGCATGGTCAGGAAATGCCCCGTCGCCGAGCCCGCTGCCTGAAACGGCGCGGGCTCGGCGACGGGGCATTCTTTAGAATCGGGCACTGCATTGAACACTTTGGCGTAATTTGTTCAACATGCTCAGCGGGAACGACGGGGCAGAGGTGACCGAGCCGCCCATCGAACTGGTTCGTGTCGCCGCGGAATGCGTGCGGCGCAACGGGGTTCGAGGATTCCGCCTGAGCGAGGTCGCCACCTCGGCCGGGGTGTCCCGAGGGACGGTGTACAACGCCTTCGGCGACAAGCAGGCGGCCATCAACGCCGGACTCGCCTACCTCTGCAGCGCCTTCATCGATGGGCTGGCCGCCGCCGTGACGCCCAAGCGGACGCTGCGAAGCCAGGTCGGCGAGGCGGCCGCTCTCATCTACGAACATGCCACCACACCGCAGGCCCTGGTGCCGCCGCTGCGCACCGACAGCATCATCGCGACGCTGCTGGAGCACCACGGCGACCAACTCTGCCGCAGCTGGGCCGCCTTCTGGTCGACGCTGGTCGCCGAGGCCCAACGGCGGGGCGAGGTCGACCCGGGCCTGGACACGATGCACGCGGGCGACTGGATCGTGCGCGTTCTCCTGAGCCTGGAGATCCTGCCCTTCTCGGTGGCCGGATTCAGCAGCGCAGACGACGCGCGGACCCGGGTCGGTGACCTCATGCTCGACGGGCTGACACCACGTCGCTGACGACGAACAGAAATGAGCCGCAATGACACACGAGTACGTCGACGTTGCCATCATCGGCGCCGGGCCGGGCGGTATCACCGCGGCCCACCACCTGCAGCGCGCCGGCATCGAGAACTTCGTCATCCTCGAACGCACCGACGATTTCGGTGGCAGTTGGCGCGACAATGTCTACCCCGGCCTGTCCGTGGACGTGCCGACGCTGTTCTATCAGTTCCCCTTCGCCCGCAAGCCCGACTGGTCACGCCTCTTCCCCACGGGACCGGAGATCCAGGAGTACAACCGGCGGGTCGCCGATGACCTGAACCTGCACAAGTACTTTCGAGGCAACTGCACCGTCAGCCGGGAGGTATGGGATGACGCGGAGGGGCTGTGGGTGCTGCACATCGAAGACGACGCCCCGGTGCGCGCCCGGTTCGTCATCAATGCCGTCGGCGGCTACGTCAACGCCAAACCGGCAGGCGACATCGAGGGGATCGGCGAGTTCGCCGGAACCGTCCTGCGCCCGAACGCCTGGGACCCCGACTACGACTGGTCCGGCAAACGGGTCGCGGTGATCGGCACCGGCTCGAGTTCGGTGCAGATCGTCCCTGCCATCTATCGACAGGCCCGCAGCGTCGAGATCTACCAGCGGACGCCGTCCTGGATCCTGCCGAAGCCCGACGTCGAGTTGTCCGCACGAGCCCACCGCCTCCTCGCGGTCCCCGGCGCGGGCGCCCTCGTCAACGGGGCCGCGCTGGCCGCCATGGAACTGCCGATGCAGTTCCTCTGCAATGTGCTGCGCCTGCTCCCGCGCAGATTCCTCGCCGCCGTCATGCCGCAGTACGACCGGATCTGGCAGTCGGTCTACCGATCCCTGTTGCGACGCAACGTCGATGACGAGAGCATCCGCGCCGCACTGGTTCCCGACTACGGCGTCCTCGCCAAGCGACCGGTGTTGTCGAGCACCTTCTTCCCCGCCCTCGCGGATCCGTCCGTGTCGCTGGTCGTCGACCCGATCGAACGGGTGACCGCCAACGGCATTCGCACGTCGAACGGCACCGAGCGCCCCTACGACCTGATCGTCGCGGCCACCGGATACGAGCTGTTCACCGACCCGGAGACGTACCGCAGCGGCGCGATCATCGGTCGCGACGGGTTCGACCTCGCCGATGATTACCACCGCAACGGGCTTCGCAGCTACGGCGGCAGCGCGCACCCGGGCCTGCCCAACCGCTGGTCGCTGGTGGCGCCGCAGGGGTACGTCGGCATCGCGTGGCACACGTTCGTCGACCTGACGGCCCGGCACGCCGTGCGGGTGATCACCGAGACCGGGCGAAGGGGCGCGACGGTGGCGCAGGTGCGCACCGAGGCCTTCTCCCGATGGGTGCGCAAGATGCGCCGCCACGGCAAGGCGATCAGCGCCTACACCGTGGACAGCAACCCTGGTCTGCGCACCTACTTCGTCAACTCGCAGGGCGAGGCCCTCTACTACCGCCCGCAGACCATCAGCGGCGCGTTCTGGTTCAGCCGGTTCTCATCGTTCGACGACTACACATTCACGGAGGTTTCGACATGAGCTCACTTGCGGGGAAAGTCGCCTATGTGACGGGAGCGGCTCGGGGACAGGGCCGTTCGCATGCGGTTCGAATGGCGCAGGCTGGGGCGGACATCGTTGCCGTCGACGTCTGCGCGCAGGTCGCAGAGTTCAGCGGCTATCCGATGGCCGAGCCTGCGGATCTCGAGGAGACGGCGCGGTTGATCGAGTCCGAGGGGCGCAAGGTCCTCACCCGGCAGGTCGACGTGCGGGATCTGGCCGGCCAGCAGGCGGTCGTGGCCGAGACCATCGAGACCTTCGGCCGACTCGATGTCGTGGTCGCCAACGCGGGCGTGTGCAACTGGGGCCGCATCTGGGAGATCTCGGCCGAGCAGTTCCAAGAGACCGTTGACGTGAACCTGACCGGGGTGTGGAACACGATCAAGGCGACGGTTCCCGCGATGATCGAGGCAGGCAACGGCGGATCCATCATCACGGTCGGCTCGTCGGCGAGCGTGAAGGCGCCTCCCGGCTGCGGCCACTATGCCGCGGCCAAGTTCGGGGTGGCCGGACTGACTAAGGCACTGGCGGTGGAGTTGGGCGAGTTCGGCATTCGCGCCAATGTCGTCCTGCCGTACGGCACCAATACGGCGCTGGGCAACGACACCTCGATGTACGAGCTCTTCGAGAAGTACCCCACGTACGTCTACAGCTACCCGCCGAACCTGCTCAAGACCGATGCGCTGGTGGAGCCGGAGGAGATCTCGGAGGCCGTTGTGTGGCTCGCCGACGACGCCTCGGCCGTGATCACCGGCGCGCAGATTCCGGTGGACAAGGGGTTCCTCGCGCGCTGATCGCCGGGGAGCCATGGCGTCCGGGGTACAGCCCGCCATACCCCGGACGCTCCGGCCCAGTCCACCGAGAAAGCGGTGGTCAGCACCATGGGAAGCGTCATCGCGCGTCAATACTCTTCTGGTCGTACGGATCTCACCGCGAGGTTCGATGGACCAGGAGGACCAGTGCCGATGACCGCATCTCGACGTCGCGCCGTGCTCGCCGTGACCACCGCCGCCGCTATCGCGTTGGGGGCGACCGCGTGCGGTGACACCGCGCAGTCCGCACCGTCGCCCGACGCCGCGATACAGCAGGAGCTCGACGCCGTCACCGAGCTGGGGATTCCCGGCGCGCAGCTGGTGGTCACCGATCCCGACCGCGGCACGCGCGTCCTCCGCGCGGGGACGGGGAACACGGCCACCGGCGATCCCATCCCCGACGACGCGCGGGCGCGGATCGGCAGCAACACCAAGGCGTTCGTCGCGACCGTCGTCATGCAGCTCGTCGACGAGGGACGGCTCGACCTGGCCGCGAGCGTCGAGCAGTACCTGCCCGGAATCGTGACGGGCAACGGGAACGACGGCAGCCGGGTCACCGTCCGCGATCTCCTGCAGCACACCAGCGGACTGACGGACTATCTCGCGCCAGGTGGCGCGAAGCCGGAGGACGTCAAGCCTGGACAGCTACAGATCGCGACGAGCACGGAACCCGTTGGGCACTACACGCCCGCCGAGCTCGTGAAGATCGCGATGTCCCTGCCGCCCGGCCCGGCCGCCAAGGACGAGGCCACCTACTCGAACACCAACTACGTCGTGCTCGGGATGCTCGTCGAGAAGGTGACAGGTCGCCCCGCCGCGGAGGAGATCACCACACGCATCATCGATCCGCTCGAGCTGAAGGACACCTACTTCCCGGGTTCCGGCGAGACGCAGATCCGCGGACCGCACGCGCGCGGATATCACCGGATGGGCGGGCAGCAGGTCGACGTCACCGAGGGCGACGTGTCGTGGGCGGATACCGCGGGCGCCATGGTCGCGACCGGCGCCGATCTCAACACCTTCTTCGCGGCGCTACTGCGCGGCGACCTCGTGTCGCAGGACCGACTGGCCGAGATGAAGCACACCGTGCCGTTCGACCGAGGCCCGAAGGACGAATACGGCCTCGGGCTCGTCCACGTGCACAGCTCCTGCGGGAAGGAGATCTGGGGACACGGCGGGGGCATCCCCGGGTTCGCCACCTCCGGCGGCGTCGACGCCAACGGCCTCGCGGTCACGCTCACCCTCAATCACATCCCGATGAGCGAGGACTCGGTCGACGCGGCGCAGCGGGTCGTCGATGCCGCGATGTGCGCGGACTGACCGAGAACGGGTCGGGATGCGGTTCGAGGCCCGTCACACGCAACGGGCCTCGAACCGTGTCTTCGCATCGAACCGGCCTAGGCCGACTGCGGCACCGCGCTCTCGCCGGATACGGACTCGCCGCCGTCCGTCGGCCGGCCGCGCGGCACGGTGAAGGTGGCGGCCACGCACACGATCGCGACGGCGAAGCAGGCGATCGTGTACCAGAGATTGCCGATCGGATCCCCGTTGCCGGTCACACCGTCGATGGCGCCGAGGAAGTCCGGCAATGCGGTCGCCCACAGCACGGCCATCACCCCGAGGTACACGAGTGCGTAGACCTGAACGAAGCGGTCGGTGTAGCCGGGGGCCTCCGACGGGTGCCTGCGGAGCTGACCCCACTGCCGGGCCAGGACCACGACGGCGACGGCCGAGAGCGCGGCCAACTCCGCCGCATAGAGGAACCCGCGGACCGTGTCGCTCCCCATGCCGAAGACCGTCGCCGGGAGCGGGAGCACGAACACCCCGACCGAGGCGGTGAGACCGATCACCACGGTGCGCCACACCAGCTGCAGGCCGGAGAAGCGCCGGCCCGCATCGACGTGCCTGCCGACGAAGAACTGGACGCACAGCGCCAGCGACATCGGCCACAGCGCCGCGAACACCACGACGCTCGGCAGCGGAACCGAGTCGAAGAAGGGCAGGTTGACCTTGTTGTCCAGTGTCCACTCCCACCAGCGCAGCTGCGGTCCGAGCTGGTCGAAGATCTCGTAGAACGCGTGGTGCACGAAGCCGACGCACACCGCGCCGAGGAGCACGCCATACCTCCGGAACACGCCGAGCATCCGGACGATCTCGAACGCCAGCGTTGCCATCAGCGGGTAGATGGCGACGATGTACAGCGGTAGTCGACCCCACAGGAAGTCCACGGTGAACACGTTGTGCGCGAACATCGTTCCCAGGTATTCCTCGGTACCGAAGGTGGCCGGGAAGTAGATCGGCGGCTCGATCACGAACAGGAACGCGGTGGCACCGAACCACAGCACCAGGTTGGTGGGATCACCGTGCCTGCGCAGCCGCAGTACCGCGTAGACGAGCGCGAGCACCGCCCCGAGGACGATGGTGAGTTCGAGGACCGGCAGGGTCCAGTTCTCCAGCGCGAACGGGTTGCGGACCTCGACGAGCCCACCGGCATCCTCGCACGAGAAGCCAAGACGGGTCGCGAGATCCGAGAAGGTGGGCGAACAGTGGTCCGACATCAGTTCGCCCCCGCGGAGACCGGCTCGGCCTCGGGCTTCTGCGAGTCCCCGGTGTACCACCGCGTGCAGTCGTAACCGGCGTCGTAGCGGGTGAACCACTCGTCGGCGAGTACGGGCAGCTTCTCGTGTTCGGGCTTGTGGCCGGGCATCTGGCTGCGGATGGCGCCGGACAGTGCGGTGAGCTGCTCACCGATCGGCAGGCCGTCGAACGCGCGCGGCATCGGCCCCTTGGTCAGGTACGGCGCGAAGGCGGTGAGCACCTTCTGCTTGGCCCGGTGCCTGGCGAACATCGACATCGAGTCGACCTTCCGCTCGGACAGCGGAACGTGCTGGTTGAAGCCGGCACACGCGATCCGGATCGACTTCATCACGTGCGCGAAGATCGACGCGGCCATCCGCATCCGGTAGAGCTCGTTGCCGACGACGGAGTTGTAGATGATCAGCGCCGAACTGCGGTGCTCGACCTCCTCGACAAAATGCCAGAGGAACAGGGACGCGACCCGGTCGTCGCCGGGCCGGAACAGGGTGGCCTCGTTGTCGAGCATCAGCTTGAACACAGGAGTGAACGTGGCCTCCAGGTCGGCGGTGTACGCCAGCCTGTAGTTGATCGAGGTCCGCTCGGTGAGGAGGTCGAACTCTCCGGTCACGGCGTCGAGGGTGTTCTGCAGGCCGGGGTACCGCCGGATCAGCGCGTTCACGTGCTGGCGGTGCGCGGTGGAGTGGTGGCCCTCCTGGCGCATGAACGCGACTGCCTCCGCCGCGACCTCCGGATCGGTGATCAGCGGCTTCGCCTGCAGGATCAGCTTGACGATCATCTTCTCGAAGCCGATGGCGAGGAACGAGACCGCGTTGGACATGCTCGACCACGCCGGGTTCTCCGGGTTCCACAGGAAGGGGACGTCCTCGCCCTCGAACCCGAAGTCCATCTTCCGGGGTTTCAGATCTGTCATGCGCGATTCCTCGTTTCCGTTGGCGCCGGCGAACCCCTGTCAGGGCAGGTGGGGTCGCATTCTCAGCGATCATACAAACAATCGGAACTGTGTATGATCACTTTGGTCGAATCCACCGCCGTTCGCACCGGGGCCGGATGCGGTGCTGGTACCGTCCGCTCGGTGGCACGCAGACGTGGATGGGGTGGAAGTCCCCCCGGCAGTGACGAGGAAGCCTCCCGGCGCATAGTCGCCGCCGCGGTCGAGGTGATCTCGCGCACCGGGTCGGCGATCAGCATCGCCGACGTCGCGGAGTCGCTCGGCGTGATCCGCCAGACCGTGTACCGCTACTTCCCCAGCGCCGAGGCCCTGATGCGGGCCGCGGCCATCGCTTCCGTCGACGGCTTCCTCGATCGGTTGACACAGCATGTGCACGGCCTCAAGGATCCCGCCGAGGCGATGACCGAGGGCGTGATCTACACGCTCGACGAGGTGCACCGCATTCCCCATCTCGGCATCATGCTCTCGGGTTCGCACACCAACGTGGGCGCCTACGGGCTCACCTCGGACGAGGCGCGCGCCTTCGGCATGACGATGATCCGACGCTTCGACGTCGACTGGGAGGGGCACGGATACGACGAGGAATCGCTCCGCGAACTCGTCGAGTACGCCCTGCGGACGATGCAGTCGTTCTTCATCTCACCCAGCAACCCGCCCCGCAGCGAGGAAGAGCTTCGGGGCTATCTGCGCCGCTGGATGGGAACGGCCATCTCCGCCCAGACACGCTCGCCCACAGGCGATTAGCCGACCATCCGCGCCAGTTCCCCGGCGCCGCATCTAGACTCATCGCATATCCGGAGGGGGGTTCGGTGACGATGGTCAGTTTCTTCACCAGACGTGGAGATCTACTCGTGGCGGAAGAGTTGGCGGTGAGCCACTGGACGCCGACCCAGGTCGGCGGTCACGCCGTGTGCGGTCTACTCGCCAGGAGCCTCGAAACGCACTGCCCCGCCGGGTTCGTCCCGGCCCGGATGACCGTGGACCTGTTCAGACCGGTCCTCAACGCCCCGATCGAGGTGCGCAGCGAGGTCGTCCGCCAGGGCACCAGGATCACCGTCGCGGACGCCTCCATCGTGCAGGACGACCAGGTGCGGGCACGCGCCTCGGCGGCGTTCCTGACCACCGGCCCGGCGCCCGCGGGCCGGATGTGGAGCCCGGAGGCGGACCTGCCGGTGCCGTCGGAGGGCAGCGTGTCCCCCTATGGTGCGCCACCGCTGTTCAAGAGCGGCGATCG
Organism: Rhodococcus sp. UNC363MFTsu5.1; assembly: GCF_000686785.1. Classification (NCBI taxonomy): domain Bacteria; kingdom Bacillati; phylum Actinomycetota; class Actinomycetes; order Mycobacteriales; family Nocardiaceae; genus Rhodococcus; species Rhodococcus sp. UNC363MFTsu5.1. Next base: position 32,576 of record NZ_JMLO01000026.1, on the reverse strand, counting down.
CGAGTGGACACACGACTTCGCGGCGAACCAGAACGCCGACCGCAAGACCTCGTGGCACAGCCTCCCTCCCCTCGTCGACGGCGAACCGATCTCGCCGTTCCAGCGGGCCGCGGTCCTCGGCGACACCACAAATCACGTCTGCCACTGGGGTTCCCATGGCGCCGGCTACATCAACACCGATATGACACTCACGCTGTCGAGACTCCCCGTCGGATACGAACTCGGCCTCCGCGCCGACAACACCGTCACCTCCGAGGGCATCTCGATCGGGACCGCCACCCTCTACGACCGCACCGGACCGCTCGGCACCTGCGTCGTCACCGCGCTGTCCAACGGCCGTCGGCAGATCGACTTCACCCGGTAGGTCACGCGGGGGCCTCACCGCCGGGCGAGGAACTCCAGGATGCGGGCGTTGACCGCCTCCGGCCGCTCGAGCTGGAGGAAGTGGCCCGCGCCTGCGATCAGGTGGGCCTCGCTGCCCGGCGGGAGGCCGGTTCCCACCAGGGCGGCGAGCCGCGGATCCAGGCAGCCGTCGGTATCACCGTGGAGGTAGAGCGTCGGGACCACCGGCAGCCGCATCTCGGCTCCGGCCCAGCGCCGGTAGCGCGCGGGGGGACGCGCGAACTGCCGGATGTTGTTCCGGTAGTAGCCGATCACGGCCCTGCGGTGCGCCGGATCGGCGATCGCCTCCAGCACGGCCGGCAGGTCCTCGCTCGCGTCGTATCCGGGTGACCAGTCGGCCCACAACCGACGGACCAGCGGTTCCGCGACGCGCTCGGGCAGGACCGGGAGCTGGTTGAACAGGATGTACCAACTGTTGCGCAGCTGCCGCGGGAGCACGCGCAGCGCGGCGGGCGTCCGCAGGGAAGCGAACGGCGGGACGGAGAGCGCCGCCACGGCGACGAAGGGGTTGTCGGCGTGGGCGGCGAGCGCGTTCGCGGTGATCGCCCCCCAGTCGTGTCCGACCAGCACCGCGTCGGACCCGCCGCCGAGCCGGGCGTGGACGGCGACGGCGTCGTCCATCAGGGCGGCGATGTGGCCGCTACCGTCCTCCGGCACCCCCGAGGGGGCGTAGCCGCGGGTGAACGGGGCAACCACCCGCCAACCCGCGTCGGCCAGCGCGGGGCCCAGGTACCGCCAGGTGTGCGCGGTGTCAGGAAAGCCGTGCAGCAGCAGCGCCAGCCGGCCGGTCGCGGGTCCCCAGGTCAGGGCCCGCAACCGGACCTCGTCCAGGTCAAGGGCGATCTCACGCATGCCGACCATCCTGACCCATCCGCCACCCCCTCACCGGGTCAATGCATCCAAGACCAGCCCAGCCACGGCCGCCTGGGTCGCGGCCTGGGGATGGACCCCGTCCTCGAGCAACGATTCGGGTCCCGTGACAGCCGGGCTCGTGTCGATCACCACGTCTCGGTCCCCCGCGATCCGGCGGACCGCATCGGCGGTGCGTCGGACGTCCTCGTTGGACCAGTGCAGTCCGGCGCCGCCAAAGAAGGGAAACGCGGCGACGGCCGCCTCGTCCACCGGCGTTGGGGTCAGCCAGATCCATTGCGCCGCATCGTCGGACGCTCGCTCGCGCAGCAGCCTCAGGTTCCGCTCGGTCTCGGCCTCGCTGACCAGCCGCGGCCCGTCCACACCGCACCGCTGGATGTCGTTGCCGCCCAACTGGATGAACACCCGGTCGGCCTGCTGCCGGCGGACCCCGGCCAGCCCGGCCAACGCCGCCGTGGTGGACGCCCCCGACACCGCAAGGTTGATCAGCTCCAATCCCAGGTCGGGCCGGTGCCGGTCGATCAGCATGCGCAGCACCTCGAACCAGGACAACCGATCGGCCGTGGTGCTCTCGCCGATCGCCACAATGCGCTCCCCCGGGGCGAACGGCAGTCGACGCAATCGATCCGCCACCCCCTCGTCCGCGGCAAGCCGGTCCGATGCCTCGTCCCGCTGCCGATCCAGATCGGCCAGCGCGGCCTCGTATCCCGCCAGGTCGGTGCCGAACAGCGCCGCCTCGGTGGCCCGGTCCGGCCGCGCCCATGGCAGCGCCCGGTCCGGCCGCTGAAATCGCACCAACTTGGGCAACATCGGATTGCTCATCGCGAACTCCCTTGATTTGCAGTGGTTTCACCACGCCGGACCCGCCGACGCGGCAGCAGGAATGCCGCCGACACAATCCAGGCGAAGGCAGGGAACCGGGCGATCGGCAGCAGGATCGACAGGCCGGGCAACGCCACGGACAGCGTCGCGACCATCGCCACAGCAGCGATCACCAGGCCCGCCCAGGAGTGCCAGCCGGGCAGCAGCCCGGCCAGTAGCCCGGGCACGGCGATGCCGGCCACGAGCAGCCCGAGTGGCACGACGAACCCTGCCCCACCGGTGACGAAGGCCAGGTCGTGCAGCAGCCGGATCAGTTCGTCGTGCGCCAGGATCTCCGGCCGGGTCAACGCCCAGCTGAAGCCGGCCGACATCGCCAGCGACACCGCGGCGAGGATGCCGCCCGCGAAACCGATCCGCGGCCCGGGCGCCTGCACGCCGAGCCGGCCCAGCCGAACCGACACGACCGCGGCGAAGACGGCCAGCGGCAGCGCGGCGGCGAACTGCAGCAGGCCGGCCACCAGCACCTGGTTCGCGTGGTCCCGGAAGTAGCCGACGATCTCCTCCCCCTGGGCAAACGGCGACGGGTAGACGTCCCCGCCGCTCAGCACGATCGGCAGTACCAGCGAGGCCATGAAAAGGCCGACGGTTGCGATCGCCACCGGCGGTAGCGGCGGCCCCTCCTGCGGACGCCTCCCTTGCGCCCGACCGGGGGCGCGGTCGAGCGTCTGCACGCCACCCGACGGTCCGCCCGACGGCCGGCCGACGGTACTCCTCGTTTCGGTCACGTCCTCGTTCACAGCGTCATCCCTCCGGTGATGTCGATGGTGTTCCCGGTGATCCATCCCGCCTGGTCCGAGACGAGAAACGCGACGGTCTCGGCGATGTCGGCGGGTCGACCGATGCGGCGCAGCGGCACGCGTTCGGCGACGGCGGCGAGCTGCGCGGCCGGCATTCGGTGCCGCAGCGTGTCGGTCTCCACGATGGACGGCGCCACGCAGTTGACCCGAATACCGTTGCCTGCGTATTCCTTTGCCAGATGCTCGGTCAGCATCACCACGCCCGCCTTGGCCGCCGCGTAGGCGGCGTTGGCCTGCGAGGCCCGGCGCCCGGCACTGGAGGCGACGGTGACGATCCGCCCGTCGCCACGCTCGACCATCCCCGGCAGGACGGCCCGCAGGGTGAGGAACGTCGAGGTCAGGTCGAGGTCTATGACCTCCCGCCAGCGTTGCGCACTCATCGCCGCCGACGGCTCCGGGTCTCCTGCGCCGCCTGCCAGCGGGACCGTGATGTCGATCGGCCCGAGGTCCTCGGACACCCGTTCGGTCAGCTCCGCCAGGTGGTCGGGGTCGCGCACGTCACCCAGGTGAGCGGTGGCCGTACCGCCCGACCCGCGGGTCTGCCGGACCAGTGCGGTCAACCGATCCTCGGTGCGCCCGTGTACGGCCACCGTCGCTCCGCGGTCGGCGAGGGCGCGACTGACGGCTGCCCCGATCGATCCGGACGCGCCGGTCACCAACGCCACCCGACCGGTGAGGTCGGCTCTGTCGAGCTTATTGATTTCTGTCATGTAATCATTCATAGCACAGAATGATTGCGCGTCAATGGTATGGTGCGAACATGGCCACCGACCCCGCGGCGCAGCCGTTCCGACCGCCCGCGCAGCGGGTCAGCTTCCTGCTCTCCCAGCTCGGCACGTACGCCACCGCCCGGTTCGCCGAGCGACTGTCCGCGCTGGAGCTGCAGCCGAGCGACGTCGGCCTGCTACGGCTGATCGCGACCGATCCGGGAATGAGCCAGCAGGCGTTGGCGACCAAGCTCGGCGTGGTGCCGAGCCGGGTGGTGGCGCTGGTGGACGGCCTGCAGACCAAGGGGCTGGTGGAGCGTCAACGCAGCGCAAGGGACCGCCGCAATTACGAGCTACACCTGTCCGTTGGCGGCCGGGCGGTGATGGCGCAGATGCGCCAGATCGGGGAGGCACACGAGGCCGACCTGGTCGAGGCCCTGTCGGCGGACGAGCGGCGCACCCTGGGCGAATTGCTGGCGAAGATGGCCACCAGCCACGGCATCGAGCCGGACGTACACCCCGGCTATCGCGGCCAGCCCTGACGGACACACATCGGCCCGAGACACCTGTGCCGCGCGACGGCGAGCGTCGCACGGCACAGGGGTCGCGCCTCGGTCAGGCCGATACCTCGACCGTTCCCCGCCAGGTCGCGGGGTCATCCAGGATCCGCACCGCGTAGTCGGCCAGGGCCGCGCGGCTGATCGACCGAGGCTTGTCCAGGTGCCCGTTCACGGCCGCCCGGACCTCGCCCGCCGAAGCGGCATCGGTGAGCATCGGCGGCCGGATGATGGTCCATCGCACGTCCTGCGCCGTGACGAACTCCTCCATCCGGGCCATGTCGGCGTATCCGTGCCGGTATCGCGGCTGGATCACCCACCGCGTCACCACACGCTGGGCCAACGGCGTGCCGGGCGCGATCTCCAGACCCGCCGAGGACAGGCAGACGAGCCGCCGCTCGGAGCCGCCGGCCAGCGCCTCCAGTAGGTTTGCCGTTCCCTGCGAGTAGACGGCGGTGGGATGCCTGCGATCCGTGCTGCCCAGGCAGGACAGGACCGCCCGGCAGTCGCCGACCTCCGAGCGCCACTGCCCGCCCTGCAGCACGTCACCCCCGATCACCCGCAGCCCCGGTCGGGCCGCCACCACCTCCGGCCTGCGGGCGACCGCAACCACCCGATGCCCGGCGGCCAGCGCCCGCTCCAACGCCAACCGTCCGGTGCCGCCGGTCACCCCGGCCATCAACAGGTCCATAGCAACTCCGATCGCAGCAGTAAATGATTCATCTAACTGAACCATATTCACGCGATTCGCGCACCCACATGCCGAGCGAGACCCCCACCGCCCGGAGGCTCGGGTCTCACGCCACCGACAACTCGGGGCGCATACCGCCTGCGGTGACGGTGCGGTCGGCGACGGGAAATACCTTGAAGCCCTTGGCGATCAGATAGACGGCGAAGCTGACCTCCCATGCGAACACCGGCAGTGCGGAGATCGCATGGGCGGCAGGGCCATAGAGCCCGAACAACACGGCGACGGCCGAGGCGGTGACGAGGGGGCCACCGACGAGCCCGAGCACTGCGATGGGCCGGGGCGCGAGCTCCGACCGGTACACCAGGTACGCCAGTACCAGGCTGTTCACGCCGAGCACCACGCTCGGGCCGAGCAGGAAGGTCCAATCGTGGACGGCGACCAGCACCTGCCCGACCGCGACGAGGGCGCCCTCGTCCGCGCCAGCGGCCGCGCCGTCCTGCCGCAGCGTCACCAGCGACAACACGCTGACGATGCCGACGGCGATGAGGGCTGCCTCGAGGATGCGGCCGGCGACATGGGCGAGGGCGAGACTCTCGTGCCGCCTGCGGATCACCGGGTACAGCGTGACGGCGGTGCCGATGACGGCCGCGACCAGGACGAGTTCACAGAGACCACCCAACAGCACCCGGCCGTCGGCACCGGCGCCGCCGAGGTAGCCGGCATCCGTGAGGGCCGGCTGATAGAGGGCCAGTCCGGCGATCGCCGAGACCTCGGTGATCAGGAACAACACACCCGCGGCCACCGCGGTCCTTCTAGCTGAGGTCATTGCGCCACTCCTCGAGATCCGGAGGTGTACTACGTACACCAGTGATCGGAACGGTAAGGTGTACGAAGTACACCTGTCAACCGATGACGGATGTTTGTCGCGAGAGGACGGAGCCGATGGCCCGAAGCACGGCGGAGGCTCGCCGCACGCCCCTGAACCGAGACCGCGTGCTGGCCACCGCCATTGCCCTTGCCGACGCGGAGGGGATCGAGGCGGTGAACATGCGCCGGCTGTCGCAGGAGCTGGGTGTGGTGCCGATGGCCCTCTACAAGCACGTGGCCAACAAGGACGAGCTCCTCGACGCCATGGTGGACACGGTCGTGACCGAGATCGACGCCCCGGACCCGAACCTGATCTGGCGGAGCGCGATCCGGTCGCGCATCCTGTCCGCCCGCGCGATGCTGCTCCGGCACCCGTGGGCGCGACGCGTCATGGAGTCGAGGACCACCCCGACACCGGCGGTGCTGGCCTACATGGACTCCACCATCGCGACGTTCGACGCCGGCGGTCTGTCCATCGACCTCACCCACCACGTGATGCACGCGCTGGGGAGCCGCATCTTCGGGTTCACCCAGGAGCTCTACGCCGATGCCACGAGTGCGGCGCCTGCCCCGCCTGCGGCCGCCGCCGCCCAATTGGCCGCCGCCTACCCCCACATCGCGGCCGTCGTCGCCAGCCGACCGCACGACGGACACTCGGTTGTGGGCACCGGCTGCGACGACCAGTTCGAGTTCGAGTTCACCCTCGATCTCCTGCTCGACGGTGTCGAGCGGCTGCACCGACGGGGCTGGACCTCTGGGTCAGGGAGTGGCGAAGCAATGGCGGCGTCAGGAACCGGGTGACCCCCACACCAACGTCTCGCCGCCCACGCGAACACGTCCGAAGAACCGCCGCCCGCCTTCCGCACCACCGCGGTTGTAGCCGTCCATCATGTCGGCCAGCTCGTCGGCGAGCGCCCGCAGGGCCGGGCTGACGGTCTCGATGCCGTCCTCGGACACCCACCCCCAGTCCCGGGGGACGTCGTCGATCGTGATGACCACGCCTGCATCGTGCGGAGTCTCGACGAGGTAGGTGATCCCGGGAGGGGCATCGCGTATCGGATCGTGCACGGCCGGCTGCCCCGGCACAGTGGTGGTCGTCAAGACCACTCGCGCGAACGCGATGTCGTCGCGGATCGCGTCCGCGATGTGTGAGAGACCCGCATGCCTGCCGACTCGATCGGGCCGCGCACCGTGGGCAGGGTCACGGGAGCCGTCCCTGGCGGACCTCGTCAGGATCCGATCGAGCATCCGCTGCGCCGTTGCCCGCTCACCGGCGCCGGTACGTGGATGCTCGATCAAGGTTCGCAGGCGCGTGATTCGAAAGCTTGAGTTTCCGGCCACCCACCCAGGCTAGCCAGCGGTGTGCTCGACATTCTCGCCGCGGGGCACCGCCCGTTCACCAGGCCCGACATAGGCGGCGAGCAACGGCGGCGGCATCGGCCCCTTGATGCGGTGACCTCCCTCGCGTTCTTCCCATGAGTGCGCGAGGATCCCGACCGATCGGGACAGGATGAACAGGCCGCGGGCCAGCTCGGGCGCGAAACCGAGCTCCGCGTAGATGACCGCGGTAGCCGCGTCGATGTTCATCGGCACCGGGCGCGTATGCCCCTCCGCGAGTTGCCGTTCGATCTCCTCGGCGATGACCAGATGCTCCCCTGACACCGTGCCGAGGTCGACGTGACTCCGCACCGCGGCGAGCAGGGGGTCGCGCCTGGGGTCACGTGGATGGAAGCGATGCCCGAAGCCGGGCACGTACCGGCGATCGCGGGCGAACTCGTCGAGGGTATGCCGCACGACCCTCGTCAGGTCGTCACCGGCGAGGGCGGCCCGGCGGATCCCGTCGAGGACCTCCACGCATTGCTGGCCGGCGCCGCCGTGGTCGTCGCCGAGCAGGCCCACACCCGTGGAGATGGCGCCGTGCAGGCCGACACCACAGGTCGCGGCCATGCGGGCCGCCGCGATCGACGGCGCCTGCGGCCCATGGTCGACCGCGGACACCAGTGCCTTCTCGAGCAGCGACGCCTGCGCGCGCGTCGGCAGGTCGCCCCGCACCATGAGCCAGATCATCTCGACGAATCCGACCCCGTCGATGAGCTGCTCGACGGGATACCCGCGCAAGCGGATGACGCCGGGTTCGATGTCGCTGACCGCGGTGGACCACCAGTCGGCGACGTCGCGGCTGCTGGTGCGGGACAGCGCGTCCTCGCGCGCGTTGCTCATATCGCGTGATCCTCACGGAGACTGTCGATCTCGGACCGAGAGTAACCGGCCTCGGCAAGGATCTCGTCGGTGTGCTCACCGAGTCTCGGTGCGGGCGACGCGGGCGACACCGCGTGTCCGTCGACATGGGTGGGAAGCCCGAGGACCTGGACGGTACCGCCACATGCGGCCGGGGACTCGACGGTGGCCACCAGGCCACGACCGGCGACCTGCTCCGAGCGCAGGGCCCGAGGTACCGACACCACGGGGGCCGCGGGGACACCGCCACCCAGGAAGATCTCGTCCCATTCCGTGGCGGTCTTGGCCTTGAGTGAGGTTTCGAGCTCCTCGCGCAGAACGTCCCTGTTCAGTTTGCGGTCTTCGCGGGTGGCGAAGCGAGGATCATCGACGAGTTCGGGGCGCTCGAGGATCTGGCACAGGGTCTCGAACTGTTCCTGCTTGTTGGCGGCGATGTTGAGGGCGCCGTCGGCGGTGCGGAAGGTGCCGGACGGCGCCGAGGTGATGTTCTCGTTCCCCATGGGAGTCGGTTCCCTGCCGGCGATGAGGTGGTCGGAGACCACCCATCCCATCGAGGTGAGAGCTGCGTCGAGCATCGAGGTGTCGAGGTAGGCACCCTGCCCGGTGCGCTGCTGACGTACCAGCGCCGAGGACACGGCGAAGGCCGCGGCGAGCCCACCGAAGCTGTCGCACACCGGATAGCCGACCCGCAACGGCGCCGTGTCGCGGGTGCCGGTCACCGACATGATCCCGGACAATCCCTGGACGACCTGGTCGTAGGCGGGCCTGGTCCGCATGGGCCCGTCGGCACCGAATCCGGAAACGGCGCAGTACACGAGGCGGGGATTGATGGAATGCAGTCGGCCCCAACCGAATCCGAGCCGTTCGAGTACGCCGGGACGGAAGTTCTCGAGCAGGACGTCCGCGCCCGTCACCAGCTGCTCGAACACCTCCTTGCCGCCTGCGGTCTTGAGGTTGACCGTGACAGAACGCTTTCCGGAGTTCTGCGCCAGGAAGGACGTCCCGAGAAGCTCGCCGCTCAGCTCGGCGCTGTCGCCGAGCTGGCGGGCGAGATCACCGGTCCCGGGTGTCTCGATCTTGATGACGTCGGCGCCCATGAGCGCGAGTTGATAGCCGGCGAAGGGGCCCGCGAGGACGTTTGTCATGTCCAGGACGCGGATGCCGGCGAGCAGTCCGGCGCTCGTGTCCGCGCCCCCGCCCTCGATATCGTGTTCGTGCTCTTCGTTCATAGGAACGCCTCCACACTTCCCAGACCGATGCTGCTGACCTCTGCTGCGGATTCGGTGACCGCCTCGACGTAGCGGTCCACCCGATCGGCGGTGAATCGGGAGGTGGGACCGCCGATGGAGAGCGCCGCCAGCACGCGTCCGTCGTCGGAGAGGATGGGTGCCGCGACGGCCGACGCACCGAGTTCGCGTTCGCCGTGGGTCACCGCGTATCCCGCTCGGCGGATGCCGAGCACCTCGCGGCGAAGCGAGTCGACGTCGAGGTCCGCGCGGCACTCGACGAGTTGACGCAGGACCGACTCGGGCGCCCCGCCGAGGAGGATCTTCGCGGCGGCGCCGGTTTCGAGGGGGTACGGGACGCCGGTCTTCACCACGCTGCGCACGGTGGCGGTTCCTTCGACCTGCGCGATCGAGATCCGGCTGAGGTCCTGACGGATGTACACGTTGACCGTTTCGCCACAGGTGTCGACCAGGCGGGTCATGACGCGCCGCGCGTCCGCTCCGACCTCCCACAACGACCGTGCGAGATCGACCCAGCGAAGGAAACCCGCGCCCAGGCTGTAGGTGGAGTCGCGTTGATCGACGATCAGCCCGAGCGCGTCCAGGGTGGCCAGTACCCGCACCGCGGTGGTCTTCGGCAGGTCGGTCAGCGCCACGATCTCGCGCAGCGTGCGACGGGGGTGGTCGACGTCGAACAACTGGAGCACGTCGACTGCCCGGGCGATGCTGCGCACCCCGCCGTCCACCTTGCCCGCCGCCGGTCCCGCTTCGGCCATCACCTCACACTAGACCGCTAGTCGGTTCTTCAGAACCATTCTGTGGTTTTCTTCGCCGCCCGCTCATCGCGATCCGTCGAAGCCGCCGTCAATCCAGGCCAGCGAGCTTACGTTCCAGCACCTCCCGCTCACGCTCGTTGCCACACAACCGAACTGCGACTCCCAGTTCGGTGCGCGCCTCATCGGTGCGCCCCAGGCGGGTGAGCAGCTCGCCTCGAACGGTCGGAAGCAGGTGCGAGTTCGACAGCGCCCCGGCCGCCACCAGCTCGTCCACGATCGACAGCGCAGCTGCCGGTCCCTCGACCATGGAAACCGCAACCGCCCGGTTGAGCTCGACCACCGGCGAGGGCGCGAGCCGGCCCAGCGCCTCGTAGATCAGCACGATGCGGCCCCAGTCCGTCGCGTCGACCGACGGTGCGACGGAATGGCATTCGGCGATCGCCGCCTGCAGGCCATAGACGCCGAGGCCCCGTCCGGCCCGCTCGGCGCGGGCCAGGGCGGCGCGCCCCCGACGGATCGCGGCGCGGTCCCAGCGGCGGCGGTCCTGGTGTTCGAGCAGCACCGGCTCGCCGTCCGACCCGGTGCGGGCGGGAAAACGCGCCGCGGTCAGCTCGAGCAGCGCCAGCAGGCCGTGCGCCTCCGGCTCGTTCGGGACCAACCGCGCCAGCACCCGGGCGAGCCGCTGCGCCTCGCTCGCGAGGTCGAACCGGATCAGGTCGCCACCGGAGCTGGCCGAGGACCCCTCGGTGAAGATCAGGTAGACCACGCTGAGCACCGAGCCGAGCCGCTCGGCACGCTCCTGCACCGACGGCACCTCGAACGGCACCCGGGCCGCCCCGAGGGTCTTCTTCGCCCTGGTGATCCGAGCCTGCACGGTCGCGGTCGGCACCAGGAACGCCCTGGCGATCTCGTCGCTGGTCAGACCGCCGACCACCCGCAGGGTGAGCGCCACCCTCGCCTCCCGCGACAGCACGGGGTGGCAGGAGATGAACATCAGCGCGAGCACGTCGTCGTCGATCTGGTCCGGGTCCCACAGCACGTCCTCGGGTTCTGCGGCCCGATCTTTCGGCGCGCCGCCCGAGACCACGCCGCCCTCACCCAGGTCGTGGGCGAGGGCGGCGTACCGCTCGTCGAGGGCGGAGCGCCTGCGGAACGCGTCAACCGCGCGGCGACGGCCGACGGTGAGCAGCCACCCCGCGGGGTTGCGGGGTTCGCCGTCGCGTGGCCAGGTCACGAGCGCCTCGGCCAGCGCCTCCTGCGCCAGATCCTCGGCCAGCGCGAAGTCGCCGGTATACCGCGCGAGCGCGCCGACGATCCGCGCGGACTCGATCCGCCAGACGGCCGCGACCGCCTCACGGCCGGTGGGATCTGCCATCGCCCGTCGAACCGCTCAGAGCTGGCCGGTGGCCTCGCGCCACGCCCGCTCCTTCTGGATCCACTCGTTGTCCTGCGGGAACTCGTCGATCGTGGGGACCCGGCGAATCTCGGTCTTGAAGCCGGGGCCGGTGATCGGCGACCGCTTCGCCCACTCGATCGCCTCCTCCTTCGACGCCACGTTGAGCAGGTAGAACCCGCCGAACAGCTCCTTGGTCTCGCCGTACGGGCCGTCGGTAACCACGGGCTGCTCGGAGGAGTGGTCGACGACCACACCCTCGGCGGCATCGTCGAGTCCCTCCGCGGCGAGCAGCACCCCGGCCCTGATCATCTCGTCGTTGTACTTGCCGACGGTCTCGAGCATCTCGTTGAAGTCGGTGTTCATCATTCCCGCGAAGGCCTCGTCGGTGGCTCGCATGATCAGCATGTACTTCATCGTTGTCTCCCTCGGTGTCCGGGTCCCTCTCGGACCCTCTCATCCATAGGTCGAACGGGGAAGGTCGCGGATCGACACGGTCACGAACTTTCTTCGGGCGATCCGAGTTCGGGGCGGCGCGGGGTCGGTCAACTCGACTTCCCGGCCGTCGGCGACACGCGGGCGACGAGGAGCACCAGCAGTCCGCAACAGGCGACGAGCATCCAGCCGGGGCGGGAGGCGTGCGCGAGGTCGGCGGGGGCGGTGGTGGCGACGACGCCGCCCGCGAGAGCAACGCCGAGGGCGGCGCCGAATTGGCGCGCGGTGGAGGTCAACCCGCCCGCAACCCCCGAACGGTCGGCCGGCAATCCGTTGACCGCGGTGTTGGTGATCGGGGCGTTGGAGAAGCCGAAGCCGATGCCGAGCAGCAGGTAGGCCAGCAGCAACACCAGGAGGCTGGTGTCGTCGTCCAACGCCACCAGGCACAGGCCGCCGAGGGTGGTGAAGGTACCCGCGATCAGCAGCGGCCGCCGCGGGCCGACACGTCCGACGAGAATCCCGGCGAGCGGCGCGCAGACCGTGGCACCGAGGGCCATCGGAAGAGTGACGGCACCCGCAGCCAGGGCGCTCATCCCTCGCCCGTCCTGGAGGTAGAGCGTACCGAGCAGCAACGTGGCGTTCAGTGCCACGAACACCACGACGGCACCGACCACGGCCCCGGTGAACGACTTTCGGCGGAACAGTTGCAGATCCATGAGGGGTTCGCGCCGCCGGGACTCGGTCCACACGAATCCCGCCGTGGCGGCGGCGACCACCGCGTATCCGATCAGTGCCACCGGGGAAACCCATCCGATTCGCGGACCTTCGATCAGCATCGCCACCGCGCCGCCGACCATGAGAACCAACAGCAGCTGACCGGGCACATCGAGCCTTCTCGGCCGTTGGCCTCTCGATTCCGGGACGAACAATGCGGTCAAGAGCAGGACGGCGACGACCACCGGCACGTTGATCCAGAACACCGATCGCCAGCCGAGGCTCTCGACGAGCGCGCCACCGGTCACGGGACCAGCGGCCATGCTGACGCCGAAGACCGCCGCCCACACACCGATCGCCCTGGCCCGCTCCCTGGGGTCGGTGATCACGTTGACCACGATCGCCAGCGCCACCGGGCTGAGCATCGACCCGCCGATGCCCTGCACGACCCGGGCGCCGATCAGGACACCGACGGAGGGCGCCAGCGCGCACGCGGCGGACGCGGCACCGAACACGAGCAGCCCGAGCTGGAAGACCCGTCGCCGCCCGACCCGATCAGCCACCGCACCGGAGGAGATCAGCAGGCTCGCCAGGACCAGCGTGTAGGCGTTGACCGTCCACTCGAGGCCGCGCGTGCCGACGTCCAGATCCTGTCCGATCGCAGGCAGGGCCACGTTGACCATGGTCGTGTCCAAGCCGACCACGAACAGGCTCAGGCAGCAGATCGCCAGCACGATCCGGCCCCTACTGGCACTGGGCGCAGGGCCGACCGGGCTCGGCGGGGCGGTGGTGCTGATTCCAGGCTGAGATTGCACGCTCATTCCTCCGGTCGGTCAACCGGACCGGGCGCGGGACTTCGCCGCACCGATCCCCATTCGTCGGGGGGATCGTCGCAGTCGATCACCCGGACCGGGTAGAAGATTTGCGAAGACTGCAAAATGGCCGGCATGGACGCCGAACTCGAGCAGGTGCTCGCCGACATCGGACCACGCCTGCGCTCGCTTCGCCGTGATCGCGGTATGACCCTCGAGGAACTCTCCGCCGCGACCGGCATCTCCATCAGCGCGCTGTCACGGCTCGAGTCCGGGAAGCGGCGTCCCACCCTGGATCTCCTCGTGCCCCTGTCCCGGGTTCATCGGGTGGCTCTCGACCAGCTCGTCGGCGCTCCCGCGACCGGCGATCCGCGCGTCCACCTCACACCGCAACGCCGCCGCAACGGCAGCGTCGTCATTGCGCTGACCCACTACCCGGGCCGAGTGCAGGTCTTCAAACAGGTGATCGGGCCGCGCACACCGAAACTCGTCGCCCACGCCGGATACGAGTGGCTCTATGTCCTCGCGGGTGACCTACGCCTGATCCTCGGCGAACGTGAGGTGGTCCTGCGCCCCGGGGAGGTGGCCGAGTTCGACACCGGCGAACCGCACTGGTTCGGCCCGGCGGGCGATCACCCGGTCGAGATCCTCCACCTGTTCGGACCGCAGGGCGAGCGGGCCCACGTTCGCGCGCGCCCGAAAGAACCTGCGGCCCAACACGATGAGGACCGCTGAGGACCAACAGACCCGATCCGTTACGCTCCCAGCCCGCGACGCAACAACCGCCACGCCCGGGCGGCGACGTCACGGCGGGAGGACTCGTCGGTCTGCAACAGGATGGGGGCGAACATCGCCAGCGCCAACACGACGTCGGTCGCATCCACGTCGGCGGCGACGGCGCCCGCGCGACGGGCACCCTCGACCTTGTCGACCAGCAGGCCGGTCATCCGCCGGCTGATCTCGAGGATGCGGGGGTCGTCGAACCCGGTGGGGCTGAGCATCGCGACGAATGCCGTTGAGGCGGTGATCTGCTCGACGATGAACTCGAGAACCTCGTCGAGCGTCGACTCCGGCCGGGTGGCCAGTTCCTCGATCTCGGCGATGTTGTCCTCGAACACCGCCAGGATGATGCTCTCCCGGTTCGGGAAGTGACGGTAGAGGCTGCCCTGGCCCACCCCGGCGGCGCGCGCGATCAGACTCAGCGGCGCATCGACGCCGTTCTCGGCGAACACCTGGCGCGCCGCATCGACCAGCGCCGCACGGTTTCCCGCCGCGGCCTTGGGGCCTCGATTGACGCCGCGCGATGTGTTCACGCCGACCACCCTACGGAGGTGGGGATTCCGGACATCGGCCGCCGCGGGCAGTGCACTGAACGGCTATTCGAAGCTTGACTCGGCAATCGGTGTGACGGAGACTACAGAACCATCCGGACAACAGTGTCCGGTTGGAGGGGGACAAAAGCGTGAACTCCAAGTGTGTGGTGCGCGCCGGCCGAACCGCCGCGCTCACTGCGGCCGCGGCACTGTTGCTACCCATGGTCAGTGGCGCCGCCGCGCCCCAGTCCGCCGCGCCCGGCAAGGTGCTCGAGGAACACACCATCGCCACCAGCACGGCCGCACTCGCGGACTGCGGCCCGGGTTCACTGCCGGAAACCGGACTGCAGGGCGACGTTCCCGCCGCCGAGCGCGACAGTGGCCGCAGCATTCAGGGATACCGCTGCAACGCTTCCACGCTCGGGGGATTCGCGGGGCGCGGGGCCGGCATCGTCTCGGCCGCCTACGACCACTGCGCCTACCTGGGCACGATCTTCCCCGGCGACCTGCTCGGCCCCTCCCCCGGCGTGCAGGTCCTGGACGTGTCCGACCCGGCCCACCCGGTCCCCACCGCGAACCTCACCGAACCCGCCATGCTCGCCGGTACCTGGGAGAGCTTGAAGGTCAACGAGAAACGCAAGCTCCTGGTCGGCACCGGCGTCCCCGCGGGCATCGGCAACGGCCTGCTCTCGGTGTACGACATCGCCGATTGCGCCCACCCGCGCCTGCTGAACCCCGGTCCCGGCACGGACCTGCAGATGCCACTGCCCATCACCTCTCACGAGGGCGGCTTCTCCCCCGACGGCAACACCTACTGGTCCTCGGGAATCGCCCCGAGTGTGGTCAGCGCCGTCGACCTCACCGACCCGGCCAACCCGCGCGTCATCTGGCAGGGCCTGATCGGCCAGTCCGCCCACGGGTTCGGCATCACCCCCGACGGCAACCGGATGTACCTGTCGGACAACGCCGGTGGCATCACCGTGCTCGACACCAGCGCGGTGCAACGCCGCGACCCCAATCCCCATGTCCCCCAGCTCGCCCAGTTGACCTGGACCGACGGCATGGCGACGCAGCACAGCATCCCGGTCACCTACGACGGCACGCCCTACCTGTTCACCCCCAACGAGGGCGGTTCGGGCGGAGTGAAGCTGATCGACGTCTCCGAGGACACCAACCCTCGTATCGTCAACACGATCAAGCTCGAGATCAACCTCCCGGAGAACCAGGACTCGGCCATCGGATCCGCTTCCGGCGGTTCGGCATTCGGCTACGAGTCGCACTACTGCGCGGCCGACCGGCCGACCAACCCGACCGCCCTGGCCTGCGGCTGGAGCTCCTCGGGAATCCGGGTGTTCGACGTCAGTGACCCCTTCGACGTGCGGGAGATCGCCTACTACAACCCGCCTGCGATGAAGGGTCGCAACCTCGAACGCTGGAACTCGCCGCACGCGATAGCCTCCGTCCTGGGAATCCCAGCACTCAGCATCCCTGCCGCGATGCAGGCCCAGGAGCAGGGCAAGTTCGACGTGGACGAGGCGCTCACCACGCGCACCGGGATGATCGCCGGCGGCGACCTGACCACCGACTGGTGCTTCTCGCCGCCGCAGTGGCGGGGCACCCAACTCTGGGTCACCTGCTCCGACAACGGATTCATGGCCCTGCAACTCGACAACGACGTCTACGACCCGCCCGCGAACCAGAAGTCCACGCTCGGATCATGACGAAGGCAACCTGGATTCGGGTCGCCGTGTTCGGAGCGGCGGCGCTGCTCTTCCTTGCTCTGGGCGCGGCGCTCCGTCCACTCGTCATCGACGAGCCACAGGTCGCCACAACGGTGTTGAACGACACCGAGATCGGCTTCATCCAGGACATGGCGGGACATCACCAGCAGGCGCTGATGATGGTCCAGCGGCTGGACCCCGGGATCGATCCGGGCGTCGCGCGCCTCGCCCAGCAAATCGGTGACGCCCAGCGCATCGAGGTCGGCACCCTGGTGGGCTGGCTCCGGCTCGCGGGCGTCACCGCCGCCAGCCCAGCGCCGATGGCCTGGATGGGCGCCGGCCACGAAACCGACGGCGCCCATGCGCACCACGCCGCGGTCCCGCCCGCAAGCCAGCCGGCGGACCCGCCGGCGGCGCTCATGCCCGGCATCGCCACCACCGCGGAACTCGACGCCCTCGCAGCCGCCCGCGGCCCCGATGCCGAAACCCTTTTCCTGCAGCTGATGCAGCGCCACCACCTCGGCGGAATCGCCATGGCCCAGGCCGCGGACCACATGCTCGACGACGGACCGGTCAAACAAATCGCGCGCAGCATGGTCCTGGAACAAGGCAAGGAGGCCGGGCTGATGACGGCCCTGCTCGAGCAACGAGGTGCCCGGCCGCTCGGATAGTCGAACCTCCCACAGCGGCGTCGCAGCTACTGGACGACGCCGTCGTCGAACCCGGCCGCCCAGCACCGACCCCGCAGGGACAGGTTGACGAGCATCTCCGAGCTCCGAGCGGCCGGAAATTCGGTTGCGGCAGGCCGGTCGCCTCCTGCAACATCGGTGGTGTCCGATCCGACAGTCGATTCCAGGGAGGCGAACTCATGGCCGTCTGGCCGTTCGGCGCCGCGCGCCGTCTCGCTCCCCTACCCTCCCGCTGACCGAGGCCCCACATGACGTGACCCGGTCGGCGCCCCGTCGAAGGATCACCCCACCATGTTCAATCCCCATGACCTCGTCCGCTTCGGCTGGAACGAGTCGGTCTCCCATGCCTTCAGCACCCTCGACCTCGATCACTGCGAGCCGGGCCGCGTCGTCCGTGTCGACCGCGGCGAAAGCGACGTCGTCACCGCATCAGGGCAGATTCGTGCGCACACCGGCGCCCACTCGGTCTGCACCGGTGACTGGGTCACCGTCCGAGACTCGGTCGTCACGGACGTTCTGCCCCGACGCAGCGCGATCGTTCGCGCCACGGCGTCGATCCGCTCCGAGAGTCAGGTGCTCGCCGCCAACGTGGACACCGTCGTCATCGCGGCCGCGCTCGACACCGACGTCGACCTCGGCCGCATCGAGCGCTTCCTCGCCCTCGCCTGGGAGAGCGGGGCGATGCCGGTGGTCGTGTTGACGAAATCCGATGCGGCCCTGAAGGTCTCCCACACGCTCGCCGACGTCGCGGCGATCGCACCGGGCGCAACGGTGCTCGCGGTCAGCGCCAGGACCGGGGACGGCCTCGACGTTCTGGTCGCGGCGGTCGACGGCACCGTCGCACTCGTCGGGCAGTCCGGCGCGGGGAAGTCGACGCTGGCGAACGCGCTTCTCGGTGAGGACCTGTTCGCGACCGGCGAGGTCAGGCGAGGCGACCACAAGGGCCGTCACGTCACCGCGCACCGCGAGCTGGTGCCGCTGCCCGGCGGCGGCACCCTCATCGACACGCCTGGGCTTCGCGGTGTCGGGCTGTGGGACGCGGCCGACGGAATCGGTCGGGCCTTCAGCGAGATCGACGTCCTCGCCGAGCAATGCCGGTTCGGTGACTGCAACCACGCCGCCGAACCGGGCTGCGCGGTACGCAAGGCCGTGGAGCGCGATGAGCTGCCGCAGCGCCGACTCGACAGCTACCGCAAGCTGCAACGCGAGAACGAGTGGATGGCCGCGCGCACCGATGCGCGCCTGCAGGCCGAACGGACACGCCAGGTCAAGGTGTTGTCGCGCTCGCTCAAGGAGCGCTACCGCAACCGGTAGGTCGGCGCGACGCTCGGCCGTCGAGCAGGGTACGGGCACCTGCTCGACGGCCCATGCCGGTCTAGGTGGCGTCGGCTGCGGCGACGATCGTGTCGGCCACGACCCGCGGTTGGGAGACCAACGCGACGTGCGAGGCCTGGACCTCGCTGGTATGGGCACCGATCCGGGTGGCCATGAACCGCTGTGCGGCGGGCGGGATGACCGTGTCTCCCGCGGAGACCAGGTACCAGCTCGGCGTGGCCGACCAGGAGGTGGGGCCGGACGGCTCGATGTTGGCCCACAACGCGATCGAGCGCTGGTGTGCCAGCATGGTCGCGGCCGTCGCGTCACTGACGTCGGGCGCGAAGACACGATGGAAGGCATCGTCGGCGATATAGCCGTCGAGGTTCTTCCCACCGATGGCCTGGGCGTCGTCGACGACCTTCACCTGTAACGCAGGCGGGAGCAGTTGGCTACCCGGGAACCGGATCGGATCGAGGGCCAGCATCACCGGCTCGCCCTGGGCCGGCGCAAAGGCCGCGACATAGACAAGGGCCTTCACGTTCGGGTTGTGGGCGTTGGTGATGACGGCGCCGCCGTAGGAGTGTCCGACGAGGACGATCGGGCCGGAGATCCCGGCGAGCGTCTTCTCGATCACGGCGGAGTCGTAGCCGGGTCCGCGCAACGGATTGTCGGGCACCACGACGGTGTAGCCACGCCCACGGAGGTCGGCCGCGACGCCGTCCCAGCTGGTGGTGTCGGCAAAGGCGCCGTGCACCAGCACGATCGTCGGACGCGGCGCGGCGGAGGCCGGCACCACGGCCGCCGCGAACGCGGTCGCGAGCATGGTCAGCACCAGCAGAACGGCTCGGGCGAATCGGGTGAATCTCATCGTGCCTCCTTCGGCGAAGGTTCCGGCGCTCGCACACCTCGGGGCATCACGAGAGTCGATGTTTCACAACACTGTTGGCTTTTCGGACTCACCTCGGCGTCGAGGTTCTCCGACAGATCCATTCGTCACCCTCCCGACGGGTGTATCCGAATTTCCGTCCAGCGGGCCGCCCCGGACGCTGACTGCGTTCGCAGGTCCCGGCGATCACTCGACCGCATACGGACTCGGTTCGAGGATATCGACCGACCGGTGCACGCACGCAGAAAAACGGAAATTCCGGACAGCGCCCGACCTTGGCGCGCCTACTGCCCGGGGGGAATGATGCCGTGTAGGACGATGTCCGCCAACGAGTCGGCGAACGGCCCCGGGTCCTCGACATCGCGGACGGACATCGCGAAGATGGCCGCACCGGCCATGATGTCGAGGAGGGTGTCGGCATCGACCCCCGCACGGATCTCGCCGCGTTCCTTCGCCGCCTCGAGACGACGCTTGAGCTCGACCCGGACTCCGGCGAGCATCCGCACCACCAGAACCTCGCGTAGCTCCGCGTTTGTCCGGACCTCGCTCATCAGCCCGGGCGCAGCCGCCCGAGTGGCCGGGGCGGCGAAGAGGGCGACCGCACCATGGACCAGCGCGCGAACCTGGTCCGCGATCGGGCCCTCGGTGCCGAGACCGGCGCCGAGATCGGCGGACTGCTCCGCGTCGAGCACCGGATAGATCGCCTCGTTGACGATGTGGGCCTTCGACGGCCAGCGCCGGTAGATCGCCGGGCGCCCGACGCCCGCGAGGGTGGCGATGGCGTCGATGGATGTCCCGGCGTACCCCTTGTCCGCCAGCAGCTGCCGGGTGGCGTCCAGCACCGCCGCGTCGATCGCCGGGTTTCGTTGCGGTCCGAGACGGTGCTTGGCCTCGGTTTCCTTCGGCATTTCTGACAAACCCCTTGCGTCCTCGTGTGATGGCCGTTACATTCTGTCACGACTTTAGTCGATACAACGTGTATCGACTATCGCCACGTGCGCATCGGCGCCACCCGAACCACGAGGAGTGGTGATGACCTCTGAAACTGCCGACGTAGATCCCGACTACGCCGAACTCGCCCGCCCCGGCGAATCCCGCAACGACCCCGCCGTGATGCAGGCGAGCCTCGAGCGCTGGCTCGGTACCGTGTTGGAGCCCGGCTCCGAACCCGCCGTGACCGCGGTCGAGGTCCCGGCCGCGAACGGCATGTCCAACGAGACCGTGCTGTTCGACGCCACGTGGACCGAGGACGGGCGTCGATCCGAACACCGCCTGGTCGCGCGGATCGCCCCGCCCGCCAGCGCGGCGCCGCTCTTCCCGTCCTACGACCTGAACCAGCAGTACGAGGTGATGCGGGCAGTCGCCGCCCACACCTCCGTGCCGATCCCCCGGGTCTACTGGTCGGAGTCCCGGCCCGAGGCACTCGGCGGCGAGTTCTTCGTCATGGAACGGCTCGACGGGGACGTGCCGCCCGACGTCATGCCCTACACGTTCGGGTCCTGGCTGTCCGAGGCCTCCGCCGAGGAGCGGACCCGGCTCCAGCAGGCCTCCGTCGGGGTTCTGGCTGAGCTGCACGCCATGGCCGATCCGCACCTGACCTGCCCGAGCCTGGCCGACGCCGATACCGAACCGACCGGTGCCTCGGCATTGCGCGCTCACGTGGCGGCGCAGCGGCGGTACTACGAGTGGGCCACCGCCGACGGTCCCCGGTCCCCGCTGATCGAGCGGGGACTCGACTGGGTCGAGTCGAACCTGCCCACCGAGGCCGGGCCCGCGGTGCTGTGCTGGGGCGATGCCCGGATCGGCAACATGATGTTCCGGGACTTCGAGCCGACGGCGGTGCTCGACTGGGAGATGGCCACGATCGGGCCGCGCGAACTCGACCTCAGCTGGATGATCTTCCTGCACAGGTTCTTCGAGGACCTGGCAGGCCTGGCAGGCCTGCCCGGCATGCCCGACTTCCTGCGCCGCGAGGACGTGGCCGCGACCTACCTGGAACTGACCGGACACCGTGCGGCGGACCTGGACTTCTACACCCTCTACGCCGCACTTCGGCACGCCGTGATCATGTTCCGCGTGCAGTGCCGCGCGGTCGCGTTCGGCCAGGCCGAGCTGCCGGCGAACCCGGACGAGATGATCCTGCACCGCGCGACGCTCGAGGCCATGCTCGACGGCACCTACTGGTCGTCGGTGGCGACGGGATCCGCCCGATGACGCTGTCCCCGCTCGACGACTACCCGGTGCACCAGATCGCCGAGACGATCCGGCACGTCGGCACCTCCGACCGCAACTTCTACGACCGCTACTACTTCAACTGCCATCCCGGCCTCGACGGCGACACCGACCCACTGTTCCTCATCATCGGACTCGGCCAGTACCCCAATCTCGGTGTGTGCGACGGCTTTGCAGTGCTACGGCGCGGGGACGACCACATCGTCTTCCGGGCGTCCCGCGCGCTGGGCGAGGACCGGATGGACCTGTCCGTCGGACCGCTGCGGATCGAGATCCTCGAGGGCCTGCACCGCCTGCGGGTGGTGCTGGACCCGAGCACCGAGGCACCCGACCTGAGCTTCGATCTCGTCTTCGAGTCCGACGGGCCCGCCAACCTCGAGGCCAGGCACTTCCACCGCCAGCTCGAGCGGGTCACGTTCGACACCCAGCGGTTCGTGCAGACCGGCACGTGGTCCGGCTCCCTCACCGTCGACGGCGAGGTCAGGCCCGTCACCGCGGACACCTGGCGCGGCAATCGCGACCGCTCGTGGGGTGTCCGCCCGGTCGGTGAGGCGGAACCGCCTGGGCGCAAGGCGGATCCGGCGCTCGCCGCGAGCCAGAACTTCTTCTGGATCTACTCGATCATGCAGTTCGGCGACTACAGCATCGTCACGGTCATCCAGGAGGACCAGCAGGGTCGCCGCATCGTCGAGGACGCGACCCGGGTCTGGTCGGACCGCACCAGGGAACCGGAGTGGCTGGGCCGACCCGACCACGAGCTGACCTTCGTTCCCGGCACCAGGGAGGTTGCCACCGGAACCCTGCACTTCCGACGCCCTGGCGCACCGGGCGAGCCCGACCGGGTCCTCTCGGTCACCTGCGAACCGGTGCTGCCGCACTATCTCGGCGTCGGCACCGGCTACGGCCTCGAGCAGGACTGGCGCCACGGGATGTGGCAGGGCGAGCTGGTGGTCCAGGGACTGCGGGAGAAGGTCTCGGCGATCGAACCGTGGAAGAAGATGCTGTGCCCGGTCGACAACCTCGCCCGGTTCACCGTCAGCGAGGACGGCGACTCCCGCACCGGGGCAGGCCTGTTCGAGGTGGCGGTCATCGGCCCCCACCAGCGCTACGGCTTCACCGGGATCGGTGACGTCGCCCCCTGACCGGCCCCGGCCCTCGCCGGGTTCGACCACCGTCCGTCAATCCCTTCGGTCGGTCCGTTCCACACAGATAGAGAGACCCATCAGATGTCCACACGCTCCCGAACGCTGTCCACCCGTACTGCGAGGGCCGCCGCCTTACTGCTCGCAGGCGGTCTGTTGTTCACCGCGCCCGCCACCGCGGGCGCCTTCGACCTCAGCTCGATCGACACCGGCTCGCTCGGCGGGTTGCTCGACCCGGGCTCGAGCAACCCGGTCCTCGCACCGACGCCGAAGCTGGCGTCCGTGGCCAACTTCCGCGACGTGGCGGGCAACGACGGCGCCGGTTACGCCACCGCCGACGGCAAGCACCTCAAGCGCGGCGTGATCTACCGCTCCAACGCGCTCACCAAGACCAGCGACGCCGACAAGGCGACCCTCACCACCCTCGGCCTGGCCGACGTCTACGACCTGCGTGGGTCGGCCGAGATCGCCAATCCGCTGGTCGGCGGCCAGGACAAGCTGCCGGACGGCGTCGCATACAAGAGCATCCCGATCGAGTTCGCGGATCTGGTCCAGCTCGCCCAGACCATCCAGTCGCCCGAACAGGGCCGCCAGTTCATGATCGACACCAACCGCAGCTTCGTCACCGACCCAGCCCGTCGCGCCGGCTTCGCACAGGTGCTGACGGACATCGCCACCGGTGACGGCGCGCAGCTCTTCCACTGCACCTCGGGCAAGGACCGCACCGGCTGGACCGCCATGCTGCTGCAGTCGATCGCCGGGGTCCCCGCCGCCACCGTCATGGACGACTACCTGCTGAGCAACACCTATCTCGCGGAGACCAACCAGAAGACCCTGGCGCAGATCACCGCGGCCATGGGCGCGCAGGCCGCCGCCAACCTGACGCCGGTCCTCGGCGTCGACCAGAGCTTCCTCGAGGCCGGCCTCGCGCAGATCACCGCCGACTACGGCAGTGTCGGCAACTACCTCACCGAAGGCCTCGGGCTGAGCCCGGCGACCATCGCGGCCCTCAAGGCCAAGCTGGTCGGCTAGCCCATCAGGGCGACCCCGGGTGCCGTACAGCACCCGGGGTTGCCGACCGCGCTGCAGCGACGCCGACACCGTCGAGGATCAGCCCAACCCCCGCGGCGAACCGCCGGTCGTAGTCGTGGTGATCGGCGTAGACCGACACCGCCCGGCGCACGGCAGGGACGGTGCCGAAGTCCCCTCGGCTGAGCCGAATGGCGACGTGCCCGGTCACGAAGTCGTGCAGTGTGGCGTAGGCGTACGTGGCCTGCTCGTCCCCCAACCCGGCCTCGAGAAAGGCGCGGACCACGCGATGCGCGGTGTCGTCGGCGCCCGGCGCCTCCAGCGCGGCCTGCCGGTGCGCCTCGAGGACGAGCGGGTGCCGCATGAGCAGGTCGTGCAGGGTGTCGGCGAAGGTCCGCGCGACCGCGCGCCACTCCTCGGGCCACACGATGGCCGCCACGGCGCCGCCCACCAAGGTGGACACCAGGTCCCGGCGCAGCGCGTCGATGCCGCCCGTCGTGCGATGCACGGCCATCGGCGAGGTCCCGAGCCGGTCTGCGAGCACGCGGAACGAGACGGCGTCGAGCCCCTCGTCATCGGCGATTTGGGCCGCCACCTCGAGAATCTGACTGTGGCTCACGGCTTTTCGGCGTCCCACCCTTGCGGCGTCCCCAGATTCGACTACCATGCATTCCACCATAACGATACGCGTAACGGAATGACAAGGTGGCCGCCGTGACAGATCTACACCAGCTCTCCGCCGTCGATCTCGCCGAGGCGATCGCCCGTCGGCAGCTCTCCGTTCCCGAGGTGACGCGCCACTTCCTCGACCGGGCGACCACGCAGGATGACGTCGGCGCCTTCACCACGGTGGCGACCGAACACGCGCTCGAGCTCGCCGATCGCGCGCAGGCCCGGCTCGATGCAGGCGAGGAGGGCCTGCCCCGGCTCTTCGGCGTCCCCACCGCGATCAAGGACCTCGAAGCCACCCGAGGGATCCGAACCACGTTCGGCTCAGCCATCTTCCGCGATTTCGTCCCCGAGGTAGACGACGAGATCGTCGAGGCGATCCGCGACGGCGGACTCGTCGACATCGGCAAGACCACCGTCCCGGAGTTCGGCGCCGCCTGCTACACCGAACCGGACGTGGCCCCGCCCTCGCGGAGCCCGTTCGACCCCGCGCGCAGCGCCGCCGGGAGCAGTGGCGGCGCCGCGGCCGCCGTCGGCGCGGGCCTCGTCCCGATCGCACAGGGCAGTGACACCGCGGGCTCGCTGCGGTCACCGGCGAGTGCGTGCGGCGTGGTCGGACTCAAGCCGAGCCGGGGGCTGCTCACCATGGGGTACGCCGGGCACGACGGTTTCGGCTTCGCCAGCAAGGGTCCGATCGCCCGGACGGTGCGCGATGCCGCCGCGCTACTGGACGTGCTCGCGACCCGCCCCGGCGCCGGGACCGTGCACCCGCCGCGGCCGGACTCCTTCGAGGACGCCGTCGTGCGCGGCGCCGACGGGTCGACGCGGAGGCTGACCGTCGCGCTGGCCCAGGGGTCGGTGTCGCGGGGTCCCGTCGACCCACAGGTGTCGGCCGCCGTCGCGAGGGTGGGCGCCATGCTCGAGTCGCTGGGACACACCGTGATCGAGCGTCCGCAGGCCGTCGACCCGGCGTTCTCGGACGCGTTCATCACGATGTTCTCGTCCCTGGCAGGCACCAAGCCCATCCCGGAGGAGTACGAGCACCTGCTACGCCCCATCGTGCGGCACTTGCGGATTCGGGCCAGGGAGACGTCATCGGGCGACCTCGCGGCCGCGGTGGGGCTGGTGCAGGCGTGGTCGCGGCGCTGGAGCCTCGACCACGCCGACGTGGACCTGGTGATCACGCCGACCGTCACCCGGCCGCCCGTCGCCCTCGGCGAGCTGCGCAACGACGCCGACCCGGCCACCGAGCTCGTGGAGATGGTGGCCTTCACCGGCAACACGATCGTCGCGAACGCGACGGGCTTCCCGTCCGTCAGCCTGCCGCTGGGCTGGACCGACGAGGAGGTCCCGCTCGGCGTGATGATCTCGGCGAAGTGGGGCGCCGACGCGGACCTGCTGACGGCCGCGGCGATGCTGGAGGCGGCCATGCCATGGCACGGCCGCTATCGCTTCGACCGGAATCCGGTCTCATAGCCCGTCGCGACCGGCATGCTCGAGGGGCTCCGGCGGCAACGCCACCGGTAGCGCGATCTCCCCGAGAGACAACTGAACCGACCAGGAAGGCCGTGGTCATGGACCCGATCGATCTCGACAGCCTCCTCGAGCCGTGGAACCGGGCACTCGGCAAGGACCGCACGGCCTATCGCCATCATGTCGAGCGGGTGCTGCGCCTGTGCACGACGCTCGCGGGCGGCGAACTGCCCGATCCGGTCGCATTCGGGGTGGCGGCGGTCTACCACGACCTGGGCATCTGGAGCGACGGCACCTTCGACTACCTGGACCCCTCGGCGACGCGCGCCGTCGGCTGGCTGCGCGAACACGGCCACGCCGACAAGACCGAACTGGTCACCACCCTGATCCAGCAGCACCACAAGGTGACCTCGGCCGGGGCCGCGCGGGATGCGGTGGAGATCTTCCGCCGGGCCGACTGGATCGATGTCACGCTTGGCCTGCGCAACTTCGGTGTGCCGCGCGGGCACTACCGCGAACTGCTGCGGGAGTTCCCGGACGCCGGCTTCCATCGCCGATTGCTCGAGCTGGGTGGCAAGCGGGCCCTCACCAAGCCCTGGAGCCCGCTACCGATGTTTCGCTGGTGACGGAGCGGCTCCTCGATCCTCGCGGACCGAAAGTAATTCTGTAATCATGTAATCATTCCCTCACCGAGGAGTGCCATGACAGCGGACAGGAACACCACCGAATCACTTTTCGAGCATGTCGGCGGCCGGGAAGGACTGCACCGCCTCGTCGCGACCTGGTACCCGCGGGTCCTCGCCGATCCGCTCCTGCACCCGCTGTTCGGCGCGGGCAGCCCCAGCCACATCGATCACCTGACGGATTTCCTCGCCGAGGTGTTCGGCGGGCCCACCACCTACACCGACGAGTTGGGCGGGTTTCCCGCGCTCCTCGAGGTGCACCGCGGCAAACAGATCAGCGAGGAGCAGCGTCAACGGTTCGTCGACCTGTTCCTCACCGCCGCCGACGACGCCGGACTACCCTCCGACACGCGATTCCGCACCGCGTTGCGCGACTACCTCCGCTTCGGCACCGAAGTGGCGGTGCAGAACTCGCACGCGACCGACGACGTCGACCTTCATCCCTGTCAGGAAGTGCCCCGCTGGGACTGGTGAGCAGGCGTCCAGTCGCCGCCGAACAGGCGCGTTCCGCCCAGCGGATCGACCGATTGACGCCCCACCCTCGGATTGACACGGTTGCGCGGATGGGCGTCGATGCGCCGAGCGACCGGACCCTGGACGGCACGCGCCCACGCCAGGAACGAAGGGACGCGCGTTGACCGCTGTCGAGACCGGATGGCACTGCCTCGGACCGGCCGAGAACTACCGTGACGGCAAGCCGCATGCCATCGAGGCCTTCGGCATCAAGCTCGTCGCGTTCGCCGACCGCAGCGGCGAGATCCGGATCCTCGACGCCCGGTGCCCGCACATGGGCGGCGACCTGAGTCACGGCTCCGTCGTGGGCGACACGATCGACTGCCCGATCCACCGCTGGCGCTGGGACGGGAACGGCGAGGCCGCAGGCGGATCCCCGCACCCGACGCCCACTCGCGCCTGGGCGACCCTCGAGCGGGACCGGCTGCTGTTCGTGTGGCACGACCAGGAGAGCGGCCCTCCGCCCGCCGAGGCGTGCGCCCGCGCTTGATCGAGTCGGCCCTGGCGCGGTGAGCCCGGCCCCCGACCCCTACCCGTCCCGGCGGCGCGGCGGCGACAGGAGCTGCTCGTCGGCGACCCCGAGCCCCGACAGGTAGGCCGCGGCCGCGGGTGTGGGCCGCAACCGGCCCCACACCAGGTGCTCCACCCTCGTCGGGGGGTCGACCAGCTCGACGACCCGCAGGTCGGGGAACTCCGACACGATGGATGCAGGCAACAGCCCGATGCACAGGCCCTGCCTGATCAGCCTCGCAATGAAGTCAACAGCCATCACCTCGAAGGCGACCCGGCGCCGGACGCCTGCCGCGGCGAAGGCCTCGTCCGACTGGGCTCGCCCTCCCGACCCCGCCGGGAAGTCGACGAAGACCTCGTCGGCGAGCCGGTTCAGGTCAACGGCGCGTTCGTCCGCAAGCGGGTGCGAGGCCGGGACCAATACGACCAACTCGCCGCGCGCGAGCTCGACACCGCACACGCCCGTCGGCGGTGTCTCGGGACGCAGTCCGAGGAACGCGACGTCCAGGGATCCCAGCCGGACCTGATCGACCAGATCGCCGCTCGCTCCCATGCGCAGGCTGATCTGTACCTGCGGATGGCGCGCCCGGAAATCCTTCAGGGACGCAGCGAGATCGATCGCCCCCACCGTCGGGATGGCACCGATCGCGAGCCGGCCCCGGATCTCGCCCGCGGCGGCGGTGACCTCGGCCCTGGCCCGTTCCGCGGCCTCCACGCTCTGCCTGGCCTCAGGGAGAAACGCCTCACCCGCGGGTGTGAGCTCGACCCGGCGACTGGTCCGGTCGAACAGTTTCGCGCCGAGTTCTCGCTCCAGTCGCGCGATCTGGTGACTCAGCGCTGACTGGACCACCAGGCAGCGTTCGGCCGCGCGGGTGAAGTTCTTCTCCTCCGCGACGGCGATGACGTACCGCATCTGCTGTAGCTCCACCCATCTATCTTGAATCACGATCGCTGCGGTGACAAACATGTGTTGGACTCATTGATCTTTCTTGGCCAGGCTTTCGATCATGACAAACGTGATGACGCGAACCACGCAGCGCGACAACGCTGCCGAGGCCGGGATCGGCCGAGGGCTGTTGCTGCTCATGTCGGTCTCGACCGGACTCGTGGCGGCGGGCAATTACTTCGCGCAGCCGCTGCTGGACGTGATCCGCCAGGACCTCGAACTCAGCACGTCGACGGCGGCGATGGTCGTCACCGCCGCCCAGGCCGGCTACGCACTGGGCCTGATCCTGCTGCTCCCGCTGGGAGACCTGCTGGAGCGGCGCGGCCTCGCGGTGGCGCTGTTCGGGGCCACCGCGGCGTTCCTGCTGATGTCGGCCACCGCACCCAACGGCGCCGTCCTGCTGGCAGGAACCGCGCTTGCCGCCATCACCTCGGTGGCGGCGCAGGTGCTGGTGACCTTCGCCGTGGCGCTGGCCGATCCTGAGCATCGTGGCCGGGTGGTGGGCACCGTGATGAGCGGCCTTCTGCTGGGTGGCCTGCTGGCGCGGACGGTCTCCGGGATGTTGTCGGAGTTCGGTGGCTGGCGCACGGTCTACTTCGTCAACGCGGTGCTGCTGACCGTGGTGGCGGTGCTGCTGTGGCGCGTTCTGCCCCGCCTGCACACCCCCGCCGGGATGTCCTATCCGGCACTGCTGCGCTCCACCGTCGTCCTGTTCCGAACCGAACCCGTGTTGCGCTGGCGGGCGGTCATCGCCGCGCTCTCACTCGCCTCGTTCAACGTGTTCTGGACGTCCGTCACCTTCCTGCTGGTCGCGGACCACTACCGGTGGTCGGAAGCGGTGATCGGCCTCTTCGGCCTGGTCGGCGTCGCGGGGACGATCGCCACCCCGGTGGCGGGCAGGCTCGCCGACCGCGGCTACGTGCAGTGGGTGGCCGGCATCGGCACCGCTCTGCTGGCGGTGTCCTGGGTGGCGATCGCCGCGGGGGCGACGTCGCTGGTGTGGCTGTTGGCCGGAGCGATCGCCCTGACTGTCGCGCAGCAGTCCGTGCTCAACAGCAACCAGAACGTCATCTACGCCCTCGCCCCCGAGATCCGCAATCGGCTGAACTCGGCGTTCATGACCGCCTTCTTCGTCGGTGGCGCCGCGGGCTCGGCACTGACCGCCGTCGCTTGGGTGCGCGGCGGGTGGGCAGGGGTGAGCGCCCTCGGCGGAGCGCTTGCCCTCGCCACCTTCCTGGTCTGGGTCGCCGAACGCGTGAGCGCCAGGCGCGGCACCGTCGTTCCGGCCTGATCGCACCGTCCCGGGCATTCCGACATTCCACTGACAAACAAATCGAACGGGAGCGAACAACGATGCGCATCACAGTTTTCGGCGCGGCAGGACAGGTGGGAAGCCGGGCCGTGGCAGAGGCCCTGGATCGAGGCCACGAGGTGACGGCCGTGCTGCGGACCCCCGCCCGGGCACACGAGGTGCCTGCGGGAGCCGAGGTCCGCATCGGCGACGCGGCGGACCTCGAGGACGTCATCGACCTGAGCATCGGCCAGGACCTCGTGATCAGCGCGACCCGACCGACACCGGGCCGGGAGAGCGATCTGGTCGCGACCACGAAGGTATTGCTCGCGGGTCTGGCCAGGACCCGGGTGCGGCTGCTGGTCGTCGGCGGCGCCGCGACCCTGACCGTGCCCGGCACGGCCGGGGTGACCGTGATGGACGAGCCCGACTTCCCGGCCTCGTTGCGGGGCATCGCGCGGGCGTGCGCCGACCAGCTCGAGGTATGCCGTGCCGATGCGTCCACGCAGTGGACGTACCTCAGCCCGCCCGCACTGCTCGAGCCCGGCACGCGAACCGGACTGTTCCGGCTGGGCACGGACGACCTGCTGGTCGACGCCGACGGCGCCTCCGTGCTCTCCATGGAGGACCTGGCGGTGGCGCTGCTCGACGAGGCGGAACAGCCGCAGCATCACCGCGTCCGGTTCACCGCCGCCTACTGATCTGCGCCCCACCACTGACAGGACAACGACATGACCATGATCGACTACGCCGACGACGTGATCGCCGCCCAACCGATGGGCTATTGGACCGACCTGGCAGCCCGCGCAATCATCGGGGCCCTGCGCGGACAGCTCGCGGTCGAACAGCTCACCCAGCCGCATTGGTGGACCCTCAACCACGTGAGCGGGTCCCCCGGATCCTGGACCCGCACGACGCTGGCCCAGCGTCTCGACGAATTCGCCGAGGAAGGAACAGATTTCGGCGCTGTCTTCGACGATCTGACCGACAGGGACTGGCTGCGCGTCGACGGCAGCGACGGCACACTGGCCCTGACCGACGAAGGCGAGGCCGGGAGGCTGCGCGCCCACGAGCGGAACGCCAAGGCGCACGGGCGGATGCGTGAGGGAGTGCCGACCGCCGACTACGTCGCGACCGTCAATGTCCTGCGGCGCATGGTCGCCAACCTGGACGGCCGCACGGATCTGCCCTGACCACCACGACCCCCACCGGGAGCACCGACATGAGCACCGATTCATCCGCACTCGCCGCCATCCGCCGCCTCGTCGCCGACGCCGTGGAGTTCCAGAACGACGTGGACCGATTCATCCCGCTGCACACACCCGAGGTGACCATCGTCAACTTCGGCGGACGCCGAGTCTCGGGCCGGGACGCGCTGACCGAGGCCATGCGGCAGGCCCTGGCGACACCCCTCGCGGACGTGACCACCACGGTCGAGGTCGAGGACATCCGATTCCTCCGCGACGACGTGGCAATCGCGACCTGCGTCAAACGGATCTTCGACGGAAGGGATTCCGCCACAACGGCCCTGCCGGCGACGTCGGGGCAGCTCACCTACGTGATGGTCGAGGACGGCGACCGCTGGCGGATCGCCTCCGCGCAGACCACACCGATCAGGGCCTGAACACGCCGCACCCCTCGACAAGGGCACGCCCGGTTGGTCGCCGGTGCGGGCGACCTAGCGGTCGGCGGTCAGGTGGTCCAAGAGGTCGTCGAGCGACTCGAACTCGACGACCTCGGTGTCGTCGTCCTTCTCGTCCACGACGACGCCATTGACGTCGAGATCATCGTCGAGCTGAGCCCGGATCCAGCTGTCGGGAAACTGCTTCGGCGCGGCGAAGGAGAGCAGAACCGCGTCATGGAAGACAGCCATCGAGGTGAGCGTCAGATCATCACGCAGGTCGGTTGCCTCGACCACGGGCTGATCGCCGACCGCCTCCTCGATCTCCTCGGCGACCGAGTGGACGATCTGACCCCATCGCGCATCGGTGACCGTGAGCACTCGTTCGATGGCAGCGAGAAGCGTCCCGGTGTCCATGTCGGACCTGTCGTCGAGTTCGGGGTCGACGTTCACGTTGACGTCGGTTCCGACAGCACGCATCCGAGCGGTCCCGAAGACGAATCCGTCGTCCGCCTGGGGCGCCGTCAGCAACCCAGTCCGCACGATTTCCTCCCTGAGCCGGTCGATCGGGTCCATCGGGCCATACCTTTCCGAGAATGATGCGCTTCAGACGAGTAGACGAGCCCGCATGGTAGTCCTCGCACACCATCGGTCACCTACCGCAGTTCCCGCGTGCACCGGCCACTGAGGCGGTCAACCGCAACTTCAATGCGCGATCTACGGCAATCGCCCCGCGCCTGTTTGACCCAGCTCTATTCTTCGAGCGCAGTGCCCGATGGTTTCGCCTCAGGCGGCGAAGGGGAGTTGGTTGCGCCGGTTGTGTGCCGGCAGTGGTTGTCGCTGGGGGTCGACCCAGGCGGGTGGGACAAACCAAGGATGGCCATCGTCTTTGCTGATGGTCACGGTCCAGTCGCCGCGGTGGATGGTGGTGTGGTGGAAGCGGCAGAGCAGCACCAGGTTTGACAGGTTGGTGGGGCCGCCACTGGACCAGTGCTGAATATGGTGGCCTTCGGTCCAGGCGGCGGGTCGTCCGCAGCCGGGGAAGGCGCATCCGCAGTCGCGGGCGCTGAGGGCGCGGCGGAGTTTGCGGGGGATCAGGCGGGTGGTGCGTCCGACGTCGATGGGGTTGCCGTCGGTGTCCATGGTGATGGGGGTGATGTCGGCGTCGCAGGAG
>NZ_JMLO01000025.1:0-93190 GCF_000686785.1 Rhodococcus sp. UNC363MFTsu5.1 | reverse complement strand
CTTCCCTGCGTCGACCTGATCGCGACGAACCCAGTTCAGCAAGGTCTGTGCCGAACCGATGCCCAACTTGGCGGCCACCGACTCGATCGCTGCCCACTCCGACGAGTACTCGCCGCGCACCTCGGCGACCATTCGCACCGCCCGCTCACGCAGCTCGGCCGGGTACTTCCTCGAACCTGACATGACTCCATCCTTCACAAGAGATGAAGTCTCCGGACTCACCGGGGCGATTCAATCTGCACCTGGAACTCAGTTTCCAGGATGGCAGACCATCCCTTACGTGATCGTGGGACGCAATGGCACAGGTAAGACTAATCTTTTTCCAGACCAGCCTCTTGCGGCGGGCCGATGCCTGTCGTGATGACATCGGCAATGCTGTTGCCGCGTTGTGCGGGCCGGACTTCGGTTACCTCACTGGCGCATTCATCCCTCTCGATGGCGGACAGGCCAACCTCGGCTGATCGGCACGCCATCTTAGGTCGTGCTCCCCAGCTCTCACGGTCTCAACCGGCAATCGCCGGAGCCACGTCAGTTCACCCGGTGGTGCCGCGGCGCCGCGGCGAGCCCACGCCAGGCCAGCAGCCACCTCACTAGCGAGCTCGGTCCCGCATCTCCCCCACCTGAACGCTGAAACACCCACTGCACCTGCTCATTATGTCGAGAACGCCAACCAGCATCCGGTCTGGCGGATAGTCACGAAGGACGCGAATTGCAGTCATGGTCACGTTCTTCCCCACTCAGGCGGCAACCGCCGCTGGAATCAATCCAGATCCGTGTGATCCGGAGCCCTCATTAAATGTGATCACCGACTGGTCAACCCATCCAATCCGCATACGGCCCAGAACGAACCGGCATTGGTGAACATCCCAGTCGTTCGCAACTTCGGACACTCATCACGCGGCGGCTGGCACCCACGGCAATGCTCGAAGGCTGTCAACGCACTAGGCCCAACGGAAACAACGCTCACCACAAAGCAGATACTTCGTCATGGTGCCGCTGGAGGAGCGCTCCGTCTATCGAGCTCAACGCTACTTTTGCACCTTCAAGCTTCATGTAATCCGCATACTGGGCAAGGGCCGGGGCAACTGCGACAGTCATAGTGGCCGGATTGATTGCAAGCAGGCCCGCGTCGAACAACTGGTGGATATCGGACCTCAGCAGCATTCCCCCACTGACACTGTGTGTCTCGTGCTCCGCAAACGGCCGTAGGTGTGCTGCCTGCAAAACCTCTACAGGACAAGGACCGGTGACTGCACAGTGCAGTCCATACCTCTGCAACAAAGCCTGCCGAAATGTGTTCTGCCCGTTACGAGCTTTCGTGCGACTGTCACGCCTCCCACCAGGAATCTTGACGTCGAGTCCACCAGCCGGCGCCGCCGGAACGGAAACACCGAGATCCTCAAGGAGCTTTTCTAACCCCTTGACATCACACGGCCGAATCGAGTGCTGCGATGCGCCGGATAGATGAGGTTCGAGATCTGCATACGCGATTGCACCATCCAGTGCCCGCCAGCCTAGACCGTAGCTCGCGACGTACTCCTCAACAGGCTCGTATCTCTCGACAGGCTCGATTGCACCGGCGCTGCACCGCCGGTTACCACAGACATAGCTGTTGGTTCGCTTCCGCAACTCCACGCTGGCAGTTCTACAGGCGGGGCAGCGACGGCGAAATTTCTTGCCGGGTGCATGTTCGATTGCGTCAATCCTGGATACACCGAAGACAGTTTTCGACTCCCGAATGACGACCAAGTCACCGACCGACGCTTGCTTGTAGTACGCCACGTCATTGTCGTACAGATACTGAACCCCCAGTACATCGGCGTAGCCATCGTTGCCGTGCCAGCTCCGCTCGCCCTCGACCGCCGAGGTCAACACCCATGCCTGCGCCACGCCCATCCATCCGCCCCTAGTCCATCCGAATCGATCTCAACTGCGACGACTGTACGGCTGCAGTCCGACAGTTCACTCGGAAGCCAGCCTCTTGTTCGCAGCTCCAGGCATGCGTTAGACCACCCGACCGCACGATGGATTTGCTCCAGCCAGACACCTGATCGCACAAGACTGCCCACAACCTGAAACACATCCAAATCTGTGTGATCCGGAGCCCTCCTCACGTGTGATTACCGACTGGTCAACCTATCCAATCCGCATGCGGCCCAGAACGAAATGCGATTCGTGAACACCTATCCAGCAGCGGGCGTGAGCTGATGTGCAGGCGGGACAGATGGAGGCCCTGCTCAGAGAAGGGCGAGGCCGGGAGCGGCTTCCGACTTCGCCATAGCGCAGTCGGTTGCCTCCCCACGCATCAGTTAGCTTTCATACCAACATGAGGGCCATGTGCAGCTAGCGAGTTCGGCGAAGGCCGCTGATGCCACCATTGACCCTCCCGTCAACCGAGCGCCGAGTCCAACGCTGTCCGACTTCAACGAGTACTACTTGGCTGTTTGTGGAGCGCGTTGAAGACTACGTTCGCGGCGAAATCCCGGCGATTGCGATACGACAGATCGGTAACATCGATTCCGGCTATCAGCTGGTCTGGGAGTTGATCGGCCGGCCAGTCGTTGAACGGAACGATCGCAATCAGGGTCTCGATATCGAACCCCTGCAGGGCTTCCTGTTCGAAGTCAAGACTGTGACCGACGGTAACGAGTCGTGCTGCGAGATCCAGTAGGTCGACACCTCCCGTTGCTGTCGAACGCTGCCGGACGGTTTCACGGACGCGGTCGATCAGCCCCTCTTGCTGGGATGCCCAGTACCAGTAGCGGGCGAGGGGGCCGTGTTCGGTGAGGTCGCGATCGTCGAGCAACGCGGCAACTAACTCGCTGTGGACGCGATCGCGCACCGGCTCCGATGCAATCCAGAGGCTCGTTCCTGGGGTGATCTGGCCTCGGCCCACGTCGAGGACGGTAATGGTGATGTCGGTCTCGAAGTCGTCAAGGTATGCGGTGATGGCATCCTGGGCGGCTTCTTGCCCGATACCGACGTTTGCCGCTACCCAGAGCTGGAAGGCGGCAACAGCCCACCATGCGTCGCGATGCGGCTGTTGGCGCTCCTTGTCAGTGATTGCACGGGTCAACGCGATCGCGGCCTCACCACTGTGTGTCACGTCCCCGATCTCGTCGAGAACGTCGCCGATGATCGTGCGCACCTTCGTGCGCAGCAGTGGGGCGGTCTCGGCGTTGGC
This sequence comes from Rhodococcus sp. UNC363MFTsu5.1, assembly GCF_000686785.1. NCBI lineage: Bacteria > Bacillati > Actinomycetota > Actinomycetes > Mycobacteriales > Nocardiaceae > Rhodococcus > Rhodococcus sp. UNC363MFTsu5.1. The sequence continues at coordinate 90,006 of NZ_JMLO01000025.1, read as the reverse complement.
AACGTGGCTGTGGATGAGCGAGGCCTCAGGTAGCTTTCCCGTCGATATCAACTCGATGAGTTCTGCTCGTACGGCGGCGTCACGGAGATCGGTGGCGGGGAACCCGAAGGCGAAGTACCGATCGAAATAGTCCGATGAGCGAATCTGAAAACTCGCTGGATCGGGTATTACTCGGTAGTCATTCTGGGGCCGAGGTATGGCTGGCGCGAACAGTGCCCGTAAAAGTGTGTAGGCACGGCTTGTGGTGTCTTCGTTCTTGCCGTCCGGGTCGACGGCCGTCGCGACCTTCGCTCGCCATTGGTCTGCGAGGTCGGTTCTCTCTTGAAGGGTTGCGGAGGCGGCTTTCCCCTGCGTTAGGTCGCGTTTCCACGAGCGGAGGGACCTGTAGAGCTGGGGGTATTCGAGCCGCAGGTATGTGATGAGAACCGTGTCGACGACATCGATTTCATCGGTGGCGCAGCTGCCCTCACTAGACTTGTCGGTGACAAGCGAGAGCACCATGTCGACCTGCGCAAAGAGCCGGTGGACGGTCCGCAATGTGAGCGAGTCGAGGGGCAGTTGCTCAAGAATGACGTCCAGGTGCAGTGTCCCGTCGTCGCGACTGCCGAGATTGAATCCACCGCGGCGCGCGAGGGTGCTGAGCTGACGGTCGAACTCGCGGCGAAGGTGGAGCAGCTGGATCGGTGGTAGCTCGAACGGATACTGCACGATCTTCTCGAGGTACTGCTCAGCCCGACGAGCGTTGCCATTCGCAAGGTCTGATCGGGTCAGGACATCCGTGACGGTCTGGGTGTCGTAGGACAGCAGGTAGTGGACTCCGTCGAAGCGTCCGAGCAATCGGACGGCCTTCATTACTGCGAGCAGTTCGTCGTGGTGCAGTCGGTCGATGTCGTCAACGACCACGAGAACTTGAATGTCGAGTTCAGTTAGGACTTTCCCGATCCCCTCGAAGCGTTTCGCGAACGGATCCTCTTCGACGCGGATGTCGCCGGCGCTGTCGGCCGCCGCGTCGAAGAAGGCCTGTGCTGCTTCCTGCGTAGTTCCCTCGCCGAGATACCGATTAAGTACGCCATGGAAGATCGCTTTCGCTCCAGCCGCGAGTGCCGGGGCAGCGGCGTTCAACATCTTCTTCGCGTGCTCCCCTTTGTCGTTCTCGGGCATTGCGGCCGCGATGGTGCGATAGAACTCTTCGGCCAGCGCATAGGGATCGTTGACCGCCCACGGGGTGAAGAAGACTACGTTCCACTCGTCGTGATTCTCGTCCAGAGCATTCTTGATCAAGTGCAGAGTCGACGTCTTGCCGGCACCCCACGCGCCAGAGAGCCCAAACACCACGCTGGGCCCGCTACCTGCCAACGCGATGCGCTCAGCGACCTGTTCGGCAAACCACTCTCGATCCAATCGATCCGGCTGCGCAACGCTACCGTCAATCGGTGCATCGGATGTTGCCGAACCATCGGCGGTGCCAGGTGTCTGTTCGCTCACGGCAGCGATGATCGCACCTTGGCCTCGAGAGCGGTCAGGAATTGGACCCGTTTCTCATGATCAAACCGCGGTCGGTTTCCCGCCTTGAGGCAGGGTTGTTGCGGCACAGGTCCGACAAGGCTACTGGCTGAGTGCCTGAACTCTGAGGAGCTCTTCGATGAGTTCATCGAGGAGCTCCTCAGAGAACGCAATCGGAGCCCGCATCTCGATTGTGACCTGCTCGCCTGTCGCGATGCGTCCGGGAATAGTCCGGGCAGTGTCGACGTACTCGTCTACGAAGGCGTCGAGGCCTCGGAGTGGTTCGTTGGTGAGCCGTGCAGCGATCTCATATGCCGTCGAATACTCTTGTGGCACAGTGAGTCCGCGCAGTTCAGCTGCCAGGTCGAGGAACTGCTTGTATACATCGGTGAGCCTTTGGCCAATGTGCAAGATTCTGTCAGGATCGCCAGGGACTGCTGGTTCGCCATTCTCGCCGGGTGGCGCTCCGAAGGCTGCCCGAGTTACCGCGGGATCAAGCACCTTCATGAAGGACTTGCCTAGATTCGAAACCTCGATATCGATGGAGCGCATTCTCCGCATTGCCTCATCAGCGTCGAGTGTCCTCCCCGATCGTGGCGCATACTCCATCTCATGGTCGCGTCGCTCTGCCGACAGCTTGTCCCTACCTTGCTCGATGATCGACGCGAAGGCGAGGATCTCCCAAGATGCTGGTCGCATACGCAGGAGTTCTTGGAGTTCTGCAGGAGTGGTCGCGACGCGGGCCTCGTAGCTTGCCAGCGCCTGCGCGCGTGGCGAACCCATCTTGTAAGCGACGGCTGCGGCGATGCCATCGATACCTTCACGGGTCGCCTCCAGATACCCGACGGTTGGAAGCAGGCCGTCCAGCGTGGTGTCGTCTAGTCGGATCGGCAGGATGTACGCGGACCTCTGAGTCAGCGCGCGGGCAAGGGCGGTGCGACGTTCAAGGCGGGTCCACTCCTTGTCTGCGTAGTGACGAGAGATGAACATGGCGACGTAACGGGCGCGCTCCATGTAGACCTTTGTGAAGAACTCGACACCGTCCTCCCCCCAGGAGTCGTAGCGGTAGTCAGCGTCATAGAACACTCGTATTCCGTCCGCGTCGAGCTTGCGAACGACGTCCTCAACGTACTGGCGGTTTTCGCCCGCAAAGGAGACGGCGATGTCGAACTCATAGTCGGCGGCGTCCTCGCTTGCATCCACCGCGCGATCATCCCACGCAAGGCCGACAACGATGTGAATTCCTGAGATTCGACGCGCGGCGGAGGCATCGGCGGGAATTCATGAAGCAAGAAGGGCACTCCTGCGAACCGAAACGCCCTATATCGCTTAGAACCTCATGGATGGACGGAAATCTTGACGTCGCGGAATCCCTTTCCAGCTCGGTGCCACAAGCTGCAATCGGTGCCCGCGCACCCCGGCCTGCTCGAGGCCGATCCTGGCACTCGCGGTATTCGACATCGCGACGAGGGGGCTGGCCCGCCGGGCCGCGGGTCTCGCGTGCCGGCTCCGCGGCGTCCAACAGGCTCGGATTCGCAGAATCACACCTCGACGTCCACTCCTGCAGGAAGCCGTACCTGCCCACCCCAGGAGTCGGGCACCGAGTACTCCAGTTCGAGCGGGATCGGCCGCATGACGAAACCGGTGTGGCAACGTTCCAGCATCTCGGTGGATCGACATGTGAAGCACAAGGGCGAACGGTCGATCGCGATCACATGGCGGCTTCAGCGGCCCATACTTATCAAGGTCATGCAGTCGGTCGCGGTCATCGCGGAGTTGGGCGGATTGGTGGTTCGCCAAAGGCGCGCACCGCCTGGAGCTTCAGGTCGGCCGGCCGTCACCCACCCGGCGACCCACCGTCACCACGCCGCGCTACCGTTGACCCGCACACCAGCCCACCACAGCAGCGGCCAGCCGAACCCCGGTCCGGCGCAGGACAGAGGAACCATGAGCGACCACGACACCACCGACGACCAGCCGCTGCGGATCGACGGCGCACTCGCCGTGGTCACCGAGCAGCACGACCAGCTGCACGCCCTGTGCGTGCGCACCCTGGCCGAGCTGTTGGGCTCCGAGCCGGACACCGACGAGGACGGCGATATCGCGATCCCCGTGCACGGCTTCGCCGTCTACGTGACGGTCGCCGACGACGGCCCGCAGCTGCACGTGTGGTCCTCGATCGTCACCGGCATCACCGACCGCGCGCAGGCCACCACGCAGCTGGGCGCGCTGTCGGAGGAGTGGCCGCGGCTGCGCTTCTCGCTGAGCGAGGAGCACCTGCTGGTCTCGACGCTCGTCGACGCGGACCCGTTCGCGCCGCAGCACCTGATCAACCTAATCGACGAGATCCACGACCTCACCCACGACCTCGACGACGACTTCGCCGCGCAGTTCGGCGGCACCCTCGACTGCGACGCCGACGATGACAGCTACGCCGGCGGTTGCGATGGCGGGGGCTGCGGCGGCGACTGCGCATGCGGCGACTCCGGCGAGCACATCGAGGGCGACCTCGGCATCACCCCGGCCGCCAACTAGCCGAACCCGACGGGAGCAGGCGTTCGGCGAAACCGCCGCACGTCTGCTCCGCCGCGTCCTGAGCCTGAAAGTCGGAGGCTCGCGATACCCTGCATGCCGACGGTCGGGAGTGCGGCCGGAGCGCACTGCAGATGGGACCACGCCTTTGCCCGACCTCGAGAAGTTCGACCAGGCCGTCGAACTGGCGTGGCGCGAGTTCCGCGGCACCCTCGCGGACCACATCGGCACCATGCGTGGCGAGGACATCCTCGTGGTCGAACTCGCGGAGGAACCGGGCGTCGGCGGCTACCTCCCGTGCGTGCAGTTCCTGGCCTGGGCCGAGGACCTGGTGCGCTGCGAGGTGCCCTCCAACGCGTTCCTCGACCCCCGCTTCGCGCTGTCCCCCTCCGACGAGGCGCTGCTGATCGAGCTGGGCTGGCAGCACCCCACCTGCGCGCCCGACGCCGATCCCGGCGACGGCTCACCCGCCTACTTCCTCGACCGCACCGTCCGGTGGTCCGACCAGCTGGCTTCCATGGCCGTGGCCGCGTTCCGCGACGTGTGGAGCGTGCCGCACCCGAGCTTCCTGCGCGCCGAGGCTGTCGGCAGCCGGGCCGGCCATCTCGCCGGGCCCACCGTGCGGGACTGGCTCGGCTCGGACGTCGATCCGATGCTGGCCGTCGCCCCGCGCGACCCGGATCACCTGCGCGATCTCGTCGAGGCCGCGCTCACCGAACTGCTCGGCGATCAGCCGCAGGTCGACGGCGACGGCGACTTCGTCCTGACCATCGAGGGGCACGCGGTGTTCGTGATCCCTCACGCGACCGAACCCGTCATCCGGCTGTGGGTGCCGCTGCTCTACCGGATCGGGGGCCGCACCCGGGCCGCCGAGACGGTCGCCGACCTCACCGCCCGCTGGTCGCACCTGCGGTTCGTGCTCCGCGAGGATCGCCTCAACGCGGTGGTCGAGGTGCCCGGATTCCCCTTCGTGCCACGGCATCTGACCGATCTGCTGGACCGAATCACCGCCTTCCTCGCGACCGTGGACCGGGCGTTCGCCGGCCGCTTCGACGCCGTCGGCTATCGCACCACCCCCTCCCCCGGCGCGGACCACGAATGCGTACCCGACGTGCCGCCGTCGCTGATGGCGGTGATGCAGCTGGTGCTCTTCGGCGAGGGCGACCTCGACGCCGAGACCGCCGCCGACGTCTGCGAACGCGACCGCACCACCATCCTCGAGTACATGCGGATCAGCGCGGAACGCGCGACGGAGTGGCGTGGCTCGCTGGAGAAGGCTCGCGCCGAGGCGGACCCGGACGAGATCGCGCTGTGCGAGGGCGAGGCCGCGGCCTGGTCCGACACGCTCGCCGCGCTCAGCGGCGCGCTGCGGGTGGTCAGCTTCTCCCGGCCCGGGCTGCTGGCCCCCGAGCCCGCGGCGCCGCCACTGCAGTTGGAGCTGTTCGACGAACCACACGAGCTCACCCTGTTCGACGACCCCCGCTGAGCTGGCCCCCTGAACTACCCCCGCCGCAACCCGCTCGCCCGCAACACCCGCCGCCGCACCCCGGCCCGCACGGACGCCTCGTCCCCCACGATCCGCACGTGCCCGCGCGCCCGGGTGATGGCCGTATACAACAACTCCCGCGTCAGCAGCGACGACTCCTCGCCCGGCAGCACCACGGACACCGTGTCGTACTGGCTGCCCTGGCTGCGGTGGATCGTCATCGCGTACACCGTCTGCACGGCGGACAGCCTGCTCGGGTGCAGCAGCAGCGGCTCCTCGCCGCGGGCGAAGGCGGCCACCAGCTCGCCGCCGCCGCGGTCCACCACCACGCCGGTGTCGCCGTTGTAGATCCGCACCTCGTGATCGTTCGCGGTCACCAACAGCGGCTGCCCCACGTACCAGCGGTCCGGGTCCAGCCGGGTCCCGGTGGCCGCACCGATCCACTCCATCGACGACCGCGCCCACCACGCCGCGCCGAACGGGCCGTCGCGGTGCGCGCACAGCAGCCGGTGCGACTCCGACGCCCGCAGCGCCGCCACCGCGTCGCCTGCCGCGGCGGCCTCGGTCACCGCCGCCGCGGTCGTGACCACGTCCGAGCGCAGCGCCGCCAGGTCGTCCGGCGCCACGAAGGACACCGCCTCCGCCCCCGACCGCAGGATCGCCATCACCGCGTCCTCGTCGCCGTCGCGCACCGCGACCGCGAGCCGGGCGATCTCGCCGCCGAACCGGCGCCCGCGGCTGAGCCGAACCACGCCGCCGCGCAACCGATCCCGCTCCCCCGCACTGAGCGCGGCCTCGTCAGGGTCGTCGGCCGCGTCCAGGTCCGCGCCGACCACCCGCGTCAGCACCGGGTTCTCCGTCCCGGTCACCGGCCGCGCCACCAGGTCCGCCAGCACCGCGCCCGCGTCCACCGATGTCAGCTGGTCCGGGTCCCCCACCAGCACCAGCCGGGTGTCGGGGCGCAGCGCCTCGAGCAGCCGGCACATCATGGTCAGCGACACCATCGATGTCTCGTCGACCACCACCACGTCGTAGGGCAGGTGGTTGCCGGCGTTGTACCGGTACCGGCTCGCGCCCACCCGCTGCCAGCCAAGCATCCGGTGCAGCGTCATCGCCGCCAGCCCGGCCGGCAGCCCGATCTGCTCGGCCTGCTCGCGCACCGCCTCCTGCAGCCGCGCGGCCGCCTTGCCGGTGGGCGCGGCCAGCCCGATCCGCAGCCCGTCGCCGTGCTCGGCGACCAGCAGCGCCAGCACCCGCGCCACCGTGTGTGTCTTGCCGGTGCCGGGCCCGCCCGCGATCACCGCCGTCCGGTGCGTCGCGGCCACCGCCGCGGCGATCCGCTGCCGGTCCGGGGCCGCCGCGCCGCCGAACAACTCCGCCAGCCCCGCCCGCAGCCGGTCCACGTCCACCGCGGGATGACCGAGCGCGCGCTCGTCGAGCACCCGACGGATGGTCTGCTCCTGCCGAAAGTACTTCTCCAGGTACAGCAGCCCGCCCTCGTCGGTGTCGACCAGCCGCAGCGGGCGCAGCGGCCCGGCGTCGCCGCCGATCACCAGCGGGCTGCGGCGCAGCGCCGCCAGCACGTCCGCGTCCTCGGGCCACGGCAGCGTCTCCAGGTCCACGCCCTCCCCGGCCGCGGACTCGTCGACGGTGACCTCCCGGATCCGGCTCAGGTCCAGGCACACCGAGCCGGAGCGCACCGCGCGCACCGCCAGCGCCGTCGCCAGCAGCGCCTCCTCCGCGACCTCCCCGCCGAGCGCGCCGAGGCGCAGCGCGACGTGCACGTCCGCGGCGGCGAGCACCCCGGCCTCGTTGAACACCCGCAGCGCGCCCTTGCCGCGCTGCGCCACCTGCACCTCGGTCACGGCGCCCCCTCGATTCCGGCCAGCAGGTCCGACAGCTCGGACACCAGCGCGGCGGGCGGGTACCAGTCGAAGACGCCCGCGCCGGCCGGGCTGTCCGGGCCGGCCATGCCGCGCACGAACAGGTACTGCACCCCTCCCAGGTGGGTGGCCGGGTCGTAGCCGGGCAGCCGCCACCGCAGGTAGCGGTGCAGCGCAACCGAATACAGCAGCGCTTGCAGCGGGTAGTGGGCGCGCATCATCTCCGCGGCCATCGTCTCGGCGGTGAAATCGGCGGTGGTCAGGTCGCCCGGCGCCAGCCGGTTCGTCTTGTAGTCCACCACCACGAAGCGGGGTCCGGGCAGCCGCAGCACCGCGTCGATGCTGCCGGTGAGGTAGCCGCGCAGCGGCGCCGCGCCGAGGGTCTCGAACAGCGCCGCGTAGTCGGCCAGCGGGTCGTCGGCGGGCAGGTGCCTGCGCAGCAGCGGCGCGACCCCCGCGAGGGTCACCTCCGCGTCGGCGTCCTCGCCGCCGGCGAGCGGCAGCTCGAAGTCCAGCTCCGGCAACCGGTCCGACGGCGGGATCGACGCCAGCGTGTGGCCTCCACCCAACGGCGTGTGCAGCACCGGCACCAGCGCCGCGGCCAGCGCGTCCGGGTCGACGCCCGAGTACCCGGCGGCGACCGTCTCGCGGCAGCAGCGCAGCAGCTCGGCCTCCAGGTCCGCGGCGGCGGTGTCGACCTCCTCGAGGACCGCGTGCACCAGGGTGCCGAACGCGGCCCCGGCGGGCAGCCCGTTCATCGGCGACGGCAGGCCGACGGCGAGGGTGGGCGAGACCAGCGGCGGCTCGTCCGGCTCGTCGTCGAGCTCGGGTTCCTCGGCCTCGCTGCCGACGCTGGGCGGGGCGTCGTGCGCGTGCGCGGTCAGCGCCGAGTAGGAGGTGCGCCGCCAGGCGGCGTCGAGGTCGCGGTCGAACCGCGCCGCGGCCAGCTCCCCCACCTCCTCCTGCGGGGGCGTCCACTCCGGCACCACGATCGGGTCGGCGCCGACGGCCTCCACCCGCACCAGCGCGGAGTCGCCCGCCCACGCCGAGAGCCGCTGCGCGACATCCGGATCGGCGGGCACCCGCTCCTGCGCCGGCACCTCCAGCTCGCCCGGCCGCCGGGCCAGCAACATCCGGTGCAGCGGCGCGGCCCTGGTCGAGAAGGCGGGCGCCCACCACAGCACCAGCTGGCACATGGCCCGGGTCAGCGCGACGTACAGCAGCCGCAGCTCCTCCCCGGCCTCCTCGTCGTCGTGCCGCTTCTTGCGTTCGTTGTAGCCGGGGCCCTCGGGTCCGCCGACGTCGAGGATGCGGCGGCCGTCCGCGTCGTGCAGCAGCAACTTGTCGGGCTTCGGGTTCTTCGCCGCGTCCCACGCGTACGGCAGGTAAACCAGCGGGTACTCGAGGCCCTTGGTGGCGTGCACGGTGGCGATCTGCACGGCCGCGGCGTCGCTGTCGAGGCGGCGGCTGCGGTCGATGCCGCCGACCGCGGGGTCGCGCATCCGGTCGGTGAGCCAGCGGGTGAGCGCGGTGAGCCCGAGGGATTCCGCGACGGCGGCCTCGTTGAGCAGCTGCGCGACGTGCCGCAGGTCGGTCAGCCGCCGCTCGCCCGCGGCCCGCGACAGCATCCGGGCCTCGAGCCCGCTCCAGGCGGCGAGCCGCTCGAACAGCGCCGCGAAGCCGGACTGCGCGAACACCGCCGACAGGTCCCGCAGCCGCCCGCCGATCTCCGCGACCGCGTCGTCGCCGGCGGCGTCGAGCTCGGTGGCCGTGCGCCCGAGCAGCGGGGTGAGCGCCGCCAGCCGCACCCGGTCCGAGCGGTGCGGCTGCTCAATGGCCTGCAGCACCCACAGCCAGTCACGGGCGGCGGGGGTGAGGAACACGCTCAGCCCGCCGACGGTGACCGCCGGCACCCCGGCACGGTCCAGCGCGTCGTGCACCAGGGCGACCTGCGCGTTGGTGCGCACCAGCACCGCGATGTCGCCGGGCTCGGCGGGCCGCGGCCCGCCGCCCAGGTCCACCGTCTGACTGCCGCCGAGGAGCCCCGCGATGTCCGCGGCGAGGTCCGCCGCGACCCGCCCGCGCAGCGGCCCGACGGCGGGAAAGCCGGTCTTGCCCAACGGTCCCGCGCCCGCGCGCGGCAGGTGCCGCAGCCGCAGCGGCACCGCCCCGCCGATCAGCGACCCCGCCTTGGCGGCGTCGACGGGGTGCACCACGATCTGTGGGTGGCCGAGCGCGGCGCCGCCGTGCAGGTGCGCGAGCGCGTCCAGCAGCGGGCCGTCGCTGCGCCAGTTGGTGGTGAGCTCCTGGTGGCTGTCGGCGGCGCCGACCGCGTCCAGGTAGGCCAGTACCTCCGCGCCGCGGAACGCGTAGATGGCCTGCTTCGGATCACCGACGAGAATCAGCGTCGACTGCCCGTGGAAGGCGCTGCGCAGGATCCCCCACTGCAACGGGTCGGTGTCCTGGAACTCGTCGACCAGCACCACCGAGTAGCGGTCCCGGACCCGGCGGCAGGCGGCCGGGCCGTGCACCGGGTCGGTGAGCACGCCGTGCAGCAGGGCGGGCAGGTCGTCGAAGTCGCGCAGGCCCACCGCGCGCTTGCGGCGGCGCGCCTCGGCCCGCACGGCGGCGGCGAACGCGGCCGCGTCGCCAGCGGGGGTCCCCTCGGCGTCGTCGGGCGCGAGCGCCGCCTGCGGGTCGAAGATGGCCGCCCGCGCAGCCTTTCGCGCCTCGCCCGGGGTCAGCGAGGGCGACCCGGCCCGCCCGAAGGTGCTCAGGTAGAGGTCGCCGATCACCTCCGCGTTGAGGTCGGCGGCCTCCTCGACCAGCACCGCGTCGGGGTCGCGCTCCCCGGCCATGCCGAGGCCGTCGAGCATGCGCTGGCAGAAGCTGTGCGTGGTGGCGATGGTGGCGGCGTCGAAGTCGGACAGGGCCTGCAGCAGGCGGCGCCGTCGCAGCGCCACGGTGTCGGGGTCGGCGTCGGCGAGGTGCGCGACGAGCGGGTCCCGGCTGCCCGCCGGGTCCGCGAGACCGGCCGCGGCGGAGGCGAACCGCTCCCTGGTCCGTTCGCGCAGCTCCTTCGTCGCGGCCCGGCTGAAGGTGACGAGCAGCAGGCTCGCCGGGTCCACGCCGGCCTCGGCGACGAAGCGCGCGGCCAGGCCGACAATGGCGTAGGTCTTGCCGGTGCCCGCGCTCGCCTCGAGCACGGTGGTGCCCTTCGGCAGCGGGCCGAGCAGGTCGAACGCGGTGCGCTCGGTCACGGTTCCGCTTGCCTCTCTGGCGCTCACGCTTCCCCCAGTGTCTCGGCCGCCAGCAGCGGGTCCCACAGCTCGCGGGCCATCGCCCCGAAGACGCTGCCCTCCACCGGGTCCGGCGCCGCGGCGAGCACGGACAGCGCGGGCCCGGCCCCGTACACATACGACAGGTGCCGGTCGGTGGCGTCCCCGAAGGTGCCGCCCCACTCCTTGCCCGCGGCCTCCATCGCCATCTCGACGGAGGCGCCGCCGGAACGGCGTTCCGCGTAGGCCGCCGACGCGCCGGTCGCCAACGGCGGCGGGGCCTGCAGGCCCCGGTCGCGCAGCTCGACGAGGCGCACCAGCACCGCGAGCGCGTCCTCGGGCGCGGTGAGGGTGGACTGCCAGGTGGGGCGGCGGTACTGGCCGCGGCCGGTGGTCACCGCCCGCCAGGCGGTCTCGCGCGGTCCGGCCGACGCGGCGACCGCCAGCAGCTGCGCCCACGCCGTCAGCCGGTGCTTGGGCGCCAACCGCGAGAACGTGGTCCGCGCGATCACCGTCCCGTACACGCCGCCGACGGTGCCGGTGAGCCGCCGACCGGATCCGAGATCGACGTCCACGTCGATCGTGTCGGCGCGGCCCGGCTGGCGCCCGGCGGCGGCGAGGGAGCGCACCGTCGCCTCGATCTCGCCGAGGGCGCCCTCCCCCAGACCGAACGGCGGCAGCGTGCCGCGGCGCCACTCGGCGGCCCGGAAGTCGGCGATGCCCTCCGCAAAGTCCCGGCCGTCGGCGAGCAGCGTCGCGAGCATCCGTTCGCCGATGTCCCACTTCCCCAGCGGGTCCAGCTCCAGGTCCATCGCGTCGGCGATGTCCTCGTCCAGCTCGGGCACCCGCAGCCCGAGCCGCTGCCGCAGGAACGCCTGGGTGGGGTGGACGAGGAACGCGACGAGCTCGGCGAGGTCGACGTCGCCCGGGGCCCTCGGCGGCAGCGGCTCCGCCAGAAACACGGCCTCCGGTTCGGGCGGCCGCTGCGCGGCCCGCGCCCCGGCCAGCGCGGCGGCGTCGAAGCTGAACGGTCCCTCGGGCCGGAAGTTGCGGGCGTCGAAGGGCTGCAACGGATGCCGCGTCAGCGTCGCGTCCGGGCGGCCGGCCATGGTGTCGAGGACGTCGCAGAGCTCGCTGAGCGGGATCGCGGGCGGGCGCCGGGAGCCGCTGACCGGGTCGGCGCCCGTGTAGAACAGCACCAGCTTCTCGCTCGCGGACATCACCGCGTCGAGCAGCAGCTGACGGTCCTCGCTGCGCGGATCCCGTTCCCCCGGTAGCGGTGTCCGCGCGAGCACGTCGTCGCCGTCGACGCCCGCGCCGCGCGGGAAGACCTCGTCGTCGAGCCCGAGCAGCACCACCACCCGGTGCGGCACCGAGCGCATCGGCACCATGGTGCACACGGTCAGCTCGCCGGTGCGGAAGTTGGCGCGGGTGGGGCGTCCCGCCAGCCTCGCGCGGAGCATCGCCCGCACGTCGGCCAGCCGCAGCTCGCGGTCGTCGCCGTGTTCGACGGCGGCGGCGAGCTCGCGCTGCGCCTGCCCCAGCTGCCAGGCGTCGCGCTCGCGCACGTCGACGAGCAGGTCAAGGGCCCTGGCCAGCCCCGCCGACCACCGGCCGGTCGGCTGCGGGCCGCGCAGCCCGCGCAGGGACACGTCGAGCCGGTCGACGAACTCGGCCAGCCGGCCGGTGAGGTCAATGTCGTTGCTGTCGACGTCGTCGAGCGGCAGCGCCAGCGCGAGCCACTGCGCTTGCCCGTTGGCGCCTTCGCCGGAGGCGCCGTCCGCGGCGGCGCCGAGCAGGATGCGGTCCAGGGCCGACCGCACGGTGTTCTGCGGGAAGTCGCCGAGCCCGAAGTCGGTGCGCTGCAACGGCCCGATCCCCCACCGCGCCCCGGCTGCGGTGGTCCATTCGCGCAGCCGCTCGAGGTCGTCGTCGGTGAACCGGAAGCGTCGGCGGACGGGTTCGGCGGCGGCGAGGTCGAGCACCTGGCTGGCGGTGACGCGGCCGTCGGCCAGCCCGAGCAGCGTCGCGACGACGGCGAGCACCGGATTGGTCTGGTGCAGTGCACGATCGGCGAGGCGCACACGCAGCCGGTGCCCGGGGTGCCCCTCCGATTCCTGACCGAACGCGGCCCGCACCAGCGGCGCGTAGGTCTCCACGTCCGGGCACATGATCAGCACGTCGCGCGGCTCGAGAGTCGGATCGTCCTGGAACAAATGCAGCAGGGTCTCGCGCAGCACCTCCACCTGCCGGGCCGGACCGTGGCAGGAGTGCACCTGCACGCTGCCGTCGGCGGACGCGTCCGCGGTGGGCGCGCGGTCGGCGGCGATGTCGGCCTGCAGCCGGCCGAGCAGGGTGTCCGGCGTCGGGGCGCCGCGGTGGTGCGCGTGCTCGAGGCCGGGGCGGCTGAGCCGGGCCTGCAGCTCGCGGACGTCGCGGGCCAGGCCGGCCAGCAGCGGGTGCGTGACGGCGAGCGCACCGTCGTCGTCGGCGCGGGTCGTCGCCGGCTCGCGATCGGCCAGCGCCGCCCACATGCCGGGGCTGGGGTGCGGAACCCACAGGTGCACATCGCGATTCGCGGCGATCGCGGACAGCACGTCGATCTGGGCGGTGGTGAGCCGGGTGGGCCCGAACACCGAGATCCGGTCCGGCAGGTCGAGCAGCCCCGGCTCGTCGCGGAGCCGGGCGCAGGCGCCGACCAGCCGCTCGGCCGGGCTGGGGCAGTCGACGCGCTCGCGCAGCCGCCGCCACAGCTCCGCCTGCCACAGCAGGTCGTCGTCGAGCTGGCCGCCGGCGCCGTCGGTGTCGCGTCCCTCGGACCAGTCCGCCAGCATCGCGGGGCGCTGCGCGCCGTAGCTGCGGAACAGCTCCGTCAGGTGCGCGGCGGTGCCGTAGCGGCGGCCGCTGCGGTGGTCGTCGGCGCCGCGACCGAGATGTCGCGCCAGCACGGACGCCCACGGCTCGTCGAGGACGTCGTCGATGACGCCGAGCAGCGTCCAGAGCGATCGCGCCGGGTTCCACGGGTCCTCGTCCGCGGTCATCCCGGTCGCCGCGGCCACGGCCTCGTCCACCAGCCGGGTCGGCGACGGGAACTCTATGTTGGCCGCGACGCCGTCGCCGTCCACCGCGCCGAGCGTGGACGACAGGCGCTGGGTGAGCCAGCGCTCGACGCCTTTGGCGGGGACCGCGATCACCTCGCGGGCGAACGGGTCGGCCAGCGGGTTCCTCAGGACGTCGGCGAGCCCGGCCGCCAGGGTGTCCGAGCGTTCGGCGCGGTGCAGCGTCAGCACGTACTCCCCCTCGGTTCGGACTCCGCGAATGGTCGGCTCAGGCTTATCACAGCGCACCGACCACCCGGGTCGGGCGCGCGCGAGCGCTGGTAGACCACCCGGGCCGGTGGCACTATGGAGTTCCGGGGTCGGGCCGGATCTGTCCGTGAGGTGAGTGCCGTGCCGCATCGTCGAGGACCCGCCAGGGCGGCCTGACCGATGACCGACAACGATCCGATGGCCACTCAGCACGGTGTGCCCGCGTCGGTGGCATCGGAGCTCGATGCCGCCGGTTTCTCCGACGCGACCGAGATCGGGCGCGGCGGCTTCGGCGTCGTCTACCGCTGCACCGAGACGACCCTGGACCGCACCGTGGCGGTGAAGGTGCTCACCGCCGACCTCGACGAGGAGAATCGGACCCGCTTCGTCCGGGAGCAGCGGGCGATGGGCCGGCTCACGGGACACCCCAATATCGTCAACGTCCTGCAGGTCGGCACCACGGCGGGCGGCCTGCCCTACATCGTGATGCCCTATCACGCGCAGCATTCGCTCGACGTGCGCATCCGCGACCACGGCCCGCTGTCGCTCGAGCAGGCCCTGCAGCTCGGCGTGAAGCTGGCGGGCGCGGTGGAGTCCGCGCACCGGCTCGGCATCATGCATCGCGACATCAAGCCCGCGAACGTCATCCTCACCGACTTCGGCGAGCCGGCGCTGTCCGACTTCGGCATCGCACACCTGCCCGACGGGTTCGAGACCGCCGCCGGCACGTTCACCGCCACCCCGGCGTTCACCGCGCCCGAGATCCTGGGCGGTGGCCCGCCCAGCGCCGCCGCCGACGTCTACGGCCTCGGTGCCACCGTGTTCTGCGCCCTCACCGGCCACGCTGCCTTCGAACGGCGCTCCGGAGAGCAGGTGGTCGCCCAGTTCCTGCGCATCACCTCGCAGCCCATCCCGGACCTGCGCGAACTCGACATCCCCGACGACGTGGCCGGCGCCGTCGAGCGCGCCATGGCCGCGGATCCGGACACCCGCCCCACGGCCGCGCAGCTCGGCGACGCGCTGCGGGAGATCCAGTTCCGCCACGGATTTCCGGTGGACGAGATGGCCCTGCAGTCCGCGGCCGGGTCGAAGCGCGACAGTCGTCCGTCGACGAGCGGCGGGCCCCCGCAGACCGGGCCCTCGACGCGGGGCCGGAAGGGAAACCTGCCTGCGGACCTGACGAGTTTCGTCAACCGCCGCACCGAACTGACCGAGGCGAAGGAGCTGCTCTCGTCCGCCCGGCTGGTGACGCTCACCGGGATCGGTGGCGTCGGGAAGACCCGCCTCGCGCTGCGGACCGCGACCAGCGTCCAGCGCGCCTTCGGCGACGGGGCGTGGCTGGTCGAGCTGGCCGACCTGCACGACGAGTCGCTGGTGGTCGGGGTGGTGGCGACCGCCCTCGGGCTGAAGTCCTTCTCCCGCGAGCCGCTGCCGACGGTCCTCGCGGAATTCCTCGAGCCGCGCCAGACCCTGCTGGTGCTCGACAACTGCGAGCAGGTGATCGGCGCGGTCGCGGAGCTGGCCGAGGCGCTGCTCAAGTACTGCCCCGGGCTGCGCATCCTCGCCACCAGCCGGGAAGCGCTCGGCATCCGCGGGGAGGCGACACTGCGGGTCCCGCCGCTCAGCGCGCCGGCCCCCGACGGTCAGCTCGACCTGGCGGCGCTGCCCGGCTACGACGCGGTGACGTTGTTCGCCGAACGCGCCGTCGCGGTCCTCCCGGAATTCGCGCTCACCGAGGACAACATGGCCGCCGTGGCCGGGATCTGCCACCGGCTCGAGGGGTTGCCGCTGCCGATCGAACTGGCGGCGGGGCGCCTGCAGGCCCTCTCACCCGAGCAGATCCTGCAACGGCTCACCGACCGCTTCACGATCCTGACCCGCGGCGGGCGCACCGCCCCGACGCGGCAGCAGACCCTGCGGCTGTCCGTCGACTGGAGTCACGAGTTGTGTACGCCCGAGGAACAACAGCTGTGGGCCCGGCTGTCCGTGTTCGCCGGCAGCTTCGAGCTCGCCGCGGTGGAACATGTCTGCGGCGTCGACCTGACGCCGGGCGCGCTGCTCGACCTGGTCGCGTCGCTGGTGGAGAAGTCGATTCTGATCCACGAGGGGGCGGCGACCGCGGGGCGGTACGGGCTCCTGGACACCATCCGCGAGTACGGCCTCGAGAAGCTGGCGGAGTCCGGCGAGTACGCGGAGATGCGGCGACGTCACCGGCACTGGTTCCAGCGCCTGGCGCTGCGGGCGGAGGCCGACTGGATCGGCCCGCACCAGCTGAGCTGGATCGCCCGCCTGAACCTGGACCTGCAGAATTTCCGGGAGGCCCTGGAGGCCAGCATGGCGGAGCCCGGCGACGTGGCGGTGGGTCTGCGCATCACGGCCGCCCTGTATCCGTTCTGGCTCGCCAGCGGCCAGATCAACGAGGGCGCCCGCTGGACCGAACGGATGCTCTCCGTCGAGGGGGTTCCCCGCGGCCCGGAGTGGGTGCGGGCCGTGAGCCTCGGCGCGGCGCTCAGCGGGTTTCGCAGCGACATCGCGACCGGCACCGAACGGGTCGGCTTGGCGCGCGCGGCGGCGGCGGAGACGAACGACCCCGACGCCGCCGCGACCGCGCTGTACGCCGCGGGCGTCGTGGCGTTGGGCGCCAACGACGTATCCACGGCGGCAGGTCATTTCGACGCAGTCCTGGAGGCGTGTCCGCCCGACGACCACCTCCTGCGGGTGATCACCCTGACCGGCGCCGGGGTGGCCAGCGGGCTACTCGGGCAATCGGCGAAGGCGGCCGACTACCTCCAGCAGGTGCTGGACATCACCGAGCCACGCGGTGAGCTCGTGTTCCGGGCGTGGGCCGTGCGGACGCTCGGGTTGGCGGTGTGGACGACCGAACCGAAGCGGGCGACCGCGCTGCTGGAACAGGCGGTGCGGCTGTCCCGGTCCGTAGACAATTCGTTCGGCTCCGCTCCGAGCCTCGAGGGCCTGGCCTGGATCGCCGCGGCCGACGGGGACTACGCGAGGTCCGCGCTGTTGCTGGGCTACGCGCAGGCCATGCGGCAGACGGGGGGCCTGCCGAAGATCGCGATCCCGGGCCTGCGCGAGCAGCACGACGAGTGCGAGCAACGGACCCGCCGGGCGCTCGGGCAGAAGGCGTATGACGCGAGCTACCGGAAGGGCGCGTCCGCGAGTTTCGGGGAGGCCGCCGCGTACGCCCTGGCCGAGACCCCCGAGCCGCATCGGGCGACGACCGCGCCCGGCAAGACCACACTGACCCGACGCGAGCTCCAGGTCGCCGAGCTCGTCGCCGAGGGGCTGACCAACAGTGCCATCGCCGCCAAGCTGGTGATCGCGCAGCGGACCGCCGAGGGCCACGTCGAGCGCATTCTCGCCAAGCTGGGGTTCACCTCGCGGACACAGGTCGCCGCCTGGATGGTCGATCCCAACCGGGGCTGACCACGGTCGATCGCGAGCCGCGCCCGCGTGACCGTCGGTCCTGGTCCCGCAGCCCGGGACCCAGGTATGGACCGGCGCGACGACGTCCGGTAATGATGAGGACAAAGTTTTGAAACCAATTTCACTAGTGACGAGGTATCCCATGCTCGACGCGGCAGCCATCGGCGATGGCATCTTCCAGATTCCCGTGCCCATGTCACACAACCCCCTCGGCACCACCCTCGTGTACGCGATGGAGTCGCCCGGCGGCCTGATCCTGGTCGACGCCGGGTGGGGCGACGACGAGGCCTGGGCGGGGCTGACCTCGGGCCTCGAGGCGATCGGCCACTCGGTCTCCGAGGTGGAGGGCGTGGTCCTCACCCACTTCCACCCCGACCACACCGGCCTGTGCGGGCGCATCCGCGACGCGTCCGGCGCCTGGATCGCCATGCACGAGTCCGACCACGAGATGTTCGGGAAGATGTCGGAGGGCCGCGACGCGGCGTGGCTGGACTACCAGCTCACCAACCTGCGGCGGGCCGGCGCCGCCCAGGACGACCTGGACGCGTTCCAGGCGGCGACGGGCAGCAACGCGCCCGTCGGCCCCGAGTCCGCACCGGACCGCCTGCTCGCCGACGACGAGATCGTCGCGCTCACCGGCCGCGGCCTGCGCGTCGTGTACACGCCGGGCCACACCCCCGGCCACGTCTGCTTCTACCTCGAGGACGCCGACGTGATGTTCACCGGCGACCACGTGCTGCAGAAGACCACCCCGCACGTGGGCAACTTCGTCTACCCGCTCGAGGAGCGCGACGCGCTCGCGGAGTTCCTGGACTCGCTGCGCCGCGTGCAGTCGATGGACATCACCCGCGGCCTCGGCGCGCACGGCATCCCGATCGACGACGTCGCGGGCCGCGCGGGCGAACTGATCGACCACCACGAGGAGCGGCTCGAGCACCTGCTCGACGCGTTCGGCGACGACCGGATCACGGTCTGGGAGGTCGCGCAGCGGATGAAGTGGTACCGCCCGTGGACCGACTTCCATCCGATGGCCAAGGGGATGGCGCTGTCCGAGGCGGCCGCGCACCTGCGGCACCTGGTCGCCCGCGAGCAGGTTGCGCAGGTGCCGGACACCGAGCCCGCGGTGTTCGCGCGGCGGTAGGCGCTGCGCGCCCGTGAGTCCTTTTGGCCCCCTGGCGGACCAGAAGGACTCACGGGCGGCGGAGCCGCCGAGGACGCGCTTCAATACCGTGAACCCAGTCCCTGTAGCCCGGGGAACGAATACCGAAATTTCCGACGCGTTCGTCAGGATTGCGTTGTACCCTTCGCCGCGCTCCACAGCCCGGACCGCTTGGCCGCTCACGCCACCACGAAGGAGACACCATGAGCTCGCGCGCCCTGTGCCTGACCACGCTCGTCGGATTGGCGGCCGGCGCCGCCGTCGTGACCGCCACCTCCGCAGGCGCCGCACCCATCACCACCACATCGACATTCCAGGTGACATGCCACGCGGTTCCCAGCGCGTTCGCGGGCCCGCAGTCGGACGGCAAGTCCGTGACCGTGGCTGTGACGGCACCCCCGACCGTGGCACCGGGCGAGACGTTCGACGTGGAGATCGATCCGGGCACCGTTGAGGTCCCGAACAGCACCAGCGGCGCAAGCTTGAAGGAGATCTCCCGCGCGAAGATCGATTTCGCGATTCCACCGAACGCACAGTTCGTCACGGCCACCGTCGCCGATCAGGGCAACCTCACCGCGGGCACGCCCGCATCGATGATCCGAGTCGACGAATCCGGTGCACCCTCTAGCACCGGCCAGATCCTGCGCCTGTCCGGCAACAACGTCACCATCGGCAACGGCCCCTCCTCCTCGACCACCTCTACGGGCGGCATGACCCTCAATCCGGACTCCGGTGACACCACCACGATCAGGTTCCCGAAGACCCGCATCACGCTCAAGGCCGGCAACGCCGGCACCATCGAACCGAAGCTGCGCACCTCCGGTGCCGCCGGAACGTTCGGCAGCCCGGAGTCCTTCCTGACCCTGCTCCCTCGGTTCGGGCACTGGCTCGCCGGCAACATCTGGGCCCCGACCTCCTGCTCGCCGCGCGACGGGGCGGGAGCGGGACTCAACGACGGCGCGGGACCGCTGGCCTCCATCGCGATCAGTGGGGTCGACCCCGGCACGCAGGTGTCCGCGGCGATCGAGGGCCCCGCGACCGGCGCGACCGGCGCCAAGCTCCCCTTCACCGTGAAGGTCACACCCGACACCGCCACCGGGACAGTGCAGTTCATGGTCGATGGCAAGGCGGTGGGTGACCCACAGCCCGTGGACGCCGGCCTCGCACGCCTCGACCTGAGCTTCGACCAGGCGGGCACCAAGTCCGTCACCGCCGTGCTCACCACCAAGGACGGCAAACAGCACACCACGGCAGCACACACCGTCACCATCACCACGTCGGGCGGCCCGAATCCGCAGAACCCCGGTGGCACCGGCAGCCTCGACACCGGCTCACTCGGTAGCTGACCGCCCCCATCCCGTGGGTAGCGGTGTCCGATACCGAACACCCGCGGGCCCCTGTTCCAACGGTCCTCGAGATGTGAACTGACACTGCGCGCTCGCGCTCGAAGGCCGTTGAGTGTGTGCCGTCCGCCACCGGGTGTCCTCCTGAAGGCGGACGGCACACACTGCCCTCGCGTCACCCGGACGTGCACGGCGGCTCACGCGATACCGCCTCAGTTCTCGACGCCGAACACCAGCCGCTCGCGCCTGCGCTGCCGCCCGCCGCACGCGAACACGATGCCGCGCACCACCATCGGGACCCGGCCGCGCACCCAGGCGAGCTCATCCGGCGTCATCACCGCGAACGCGCGGGTGAGCTCGAAGCCCATCCGCCCGCCGCGCTGCGCATGCTGCTCGAACCGCGCCCACGCGTCGGCCGGGACGAAGCCGGTGACGAGCGGGAAGACGGTGCGCTCCTCGTCCTCGATGTGTTCGTCGAGGAGGTCGCGCAGCTGGCGCAGCGACGCCGCGAGCCCGACCGCGGCGGCGTGGTCGGGGCCGGCGTGCGCGTGCCCGCGGATCTCGTCGAGGAGCGGGTCGAGCGCGCGGTGGTCGTCGGTCAGCTCGGTCAGGTCGGTGTGCGGCCCCGCCGAGGCGACGATCAGCGGCCACAGCGCCTCGTCCTCGACGGTGTGGTGATGGTGGATGCTCGCGAGGAACAGATCGAGGTAGGCCGCGAGGGCGCCGCGCCTGCGCGCGTCGAAGCCCGATGGGTCGGCGACGAGTTCATCGGCGACACGGGCGAGCCGGGCGGCGTCGCGCCGCATCACCCGGTGCGCGAGTCGCATTCCGAGCAGGTCCTCGTCGGAGGTGGGTCGGTGGGTGGTCGGCGAGGACATGGGTTGCTCCGTTCGGTGGCGGGGAGGCGTGTCCACTCACCCTGACCGGGAGCACTTGGCGTCGACTTGGCGTGCGCTTCACCCGACACGGATCCGATCGCCCGCGCGCGGCCGCGACCTGGCGATAACCTACCCCTGCCATGACCGATGCCACCGCCGCCGCCAGCGCCGTGTACCTGCGCGTGCTGGGCCCGTCGGCCGCCACGGTCGGCGGCCGCGACGTCGCGTTGGGCGGTCCCAGCGCCAGGGCGGTGCTCGCCCGACTGGCCGCCGCCGCCGGCCGAGTGGTGTCCACCGACCTGCTGATCGACGACCTGTGGGCCGGGCAACCGCCGCCCAAGGCGCTGTCGGCTCTACAGGTGCACGTGTCGAACCTGCGGCGCGTCCTCGAGCCGGCCCGGGCCCCGAGGACGCCCGCGACCGTGATCGTCAGCGCGCCCCCCGGCTACGCGCTGCGGCTGCCGCCGGAATCGGTGGACGCCTGGCACTTCGAGCGGTTGGTCGTCGAGGGCCTGCACGCCTCCGACCTGCCGACCCGCATCGCACTGCTCTCGCAGGCCCTGGACCTGTGGCGGGGCGTCCCCTATCACGAGTGCGTCGACGCCGACTGGGCCCGGATCGAGAGCGAGCGGCTGACCGAGCTGCACGACACCGCGCTCGAGACGCGCGCACACGCCTATCTCGACGAGGGAAAACCGGCGCTGGTGGTCGACGAACTCGGCCGCCACGCGACGCGCAATCCCGGTCGCGAGCACGGCGTGCGACTGCTCGCGCTGGCGCTGTATCGCACCGGGCGGCAGGCTGATTCGCTGGAGACGCTGCGCCGGACCCGCGCCTACCTCGCCGACGAGCTGGGCGTCGACCCGTCCGCCGAGCTGCAGGGACTCGAGCGCGACATCCTGCACCAGGAACCGTCCCTGACGATGGCGCCCGCCACCCCGACCGACCGCGCGCCCGCCACGCAGGAGATCCTCTGGGACGAAGCCCCGGTCACCGGACGCGGCGAGGAGCTGGACGCGCTGCGGCTCGCCGCCCGGCAATCCGCCCGGGAGGGCCTGCACCTAGTGTGGATCGGCGGCGACGCGGGCGAGGGCAAGAGCACGCTGGCACAGGCCTTTGCGGACGAGGCCGCCGGCTCGGGCTGGCAGGTCGCGTGGGGCCGGTGCCCGGAGGTCGACGGGGCACCCTCGGGGTGGCCGTGGCTCGAGGTGCTCCGCCAGTTCGGCGACGAGGACGCCGGGACCCCGTTCGAGGTGGGCCGCCGGGTGGAGGCGCGACTGACCGCCGCGGGCGCGCGCACCCTCATCGTGCTCGACGACGTGCACCGGGCCGACGAGCCGACGCTGCAGGTGCTGCGCCACCTCGCGGCGACGGGCAGGAGGTCGACGTCGGTGCTGCTGTGCACCTTCCGGCCGACCGAGGCGGCCGCGGACCTGCAGGCGACCTGGGCCGCGACGGCGGGGATCCCGGGCTCGCGGCTGACGCTGCGGGGGCTGGGTCGCGAGGGCGCCGCGGCGATCGCCCGACAGTCCGGGGTCGCGGACGTCGACGACGCGCTGCTGACCGACCTGATCGACCGCACCGGCGGGAATCCGCTGTTCATCCGGGAGTACTCGCGGCTGATCGCCTCCGAGGGCGCCGCCGCGATCCGCACGACCGTGCCCGACGGGGTGCGGGACGTGCTGGGCCGGCGCATCTCCCGGCTGCCGGAGAAGACGGTGGTGGAGCTGCGGCGGGCCGCGGTGCTCGGCCGGGAGGCGGACCTCGCCGTGCTGGCCGCCATCGGGGAGATTGGCGACGACGACCTGCTCGACTCGCTGGAGCCGGCCCTGCTGACCGGGATCATCGTCGAACCGTCTCCTGACCGGGTGCGGTTCAGCCACGACCTGGTCCGGGAGACGTTGTACGACAGCGTCCCCCGTATGCGCAGGCGGCGCATGCACGCGTCTGCGCTGTCCGCTCTGGCGACGCACTCCCCCGCCGATACCGCGGCGCTGGCGTATCACGCGGTCGAGTCGGCCACGCCGACGACCGCCGTCGACGCGCTGCACTACGTACGCGCGGGCGCCCGCGACGCCGAGTCGCAGGCGTCGTACCGGGACGCGCTCGCCCTGTGGAAGTCGGCGGAGTCGTTGTGCGAGATGAGCATCGAGCCCGATCCCAGTCAGCTGGTGGAGATCCTGATCCCCCGGGTGGGCGTGCAGGCGCGCACCGGCGACGTGGTCGGCGCGCGCGAGACCTACCGGCGGGCGATCCGGATCGCGCAGGAGCGGCGCGACCCCGACGCCCTGCTGCGCGCGTTGGTGTCGTGGGACGCGCCGGTGGTGTGGACCATCCGGGTCGAACCCGACGTGGACACCTTCGTCCTCGACGCGATCGACGGCGCCGCCGGACGCGAGGGTCTCACCGCCTCGGATCGCGCCCGGCTGCTGAGCGCCCGGGTCTTCGAACTCGAGGGCATCGACGACGAGTCGAGCCTGGCGGCGGCCCGCGAGGCGCGCCGGGTCGCCAGGGAGTCGGGCGACACTCGCGCCCTCATGCGGGCCCTGAACGCTTTCGGCTACATCGCGTTCGGCCCGGACCTGGCCGACGAGCGGATCACCAACGCGGAGGAACTGCTCGCCGCCGCGCGGGCGGAGGGCGACGAGGGCTTCGTCTCGGTCGCCTACTTCCAGCGCTTCCTGGCGGCGACCGCCGGGACCGACTTCGAGCTGGCCTACCACCATGCCGAGCTGGCGACCCGTCATGCCGCCGGCCACCAGCTGAGCCAGATGCTCGGTGTGGTGGCGGTCTTCGAGGCGATGGTCGAGCTGATGGCAGGCCGGCTCGAGTCCGCCGAGCACCGGTTCACGGCGATCTCGACCGCCATGCACGAGCAGGGCGTGGCGTCGGCGCAGTGGATCGCCACCATCGGCCGCCTCGGTGTCGGTGTCGCGCGGGGCGACCTCTCGGGACTGGCGGGCGAGCTGGGCGCCATCGAATCTGTTCGGCCGCAGGCCATCCGGTTCCCGCTGATCCTGGCGCTGCTCGACGGCGGCGACGTGTCGGCCGCGACGGAGCTGTGGGCGTCGAGCACGCCGTATCCGCGCGACTACTACTGGCTCGGCATGACCGCCTTCCGAGCGCGGGCCGCGGCCCGGCTCGGCGACGTCGAGGTCGCGCGGCGCACGTACGAGGAGCTGCTGCCGTTCGCCGGCCGGATCGCCGGCCTGGACTCCGGGTCGCTCTACGCCGGTCCCGTCGACGCCGCGTTGGGGGACGTCGCCGAGCTGCTCGGCGACGACGATGCGGCGGTCCGGTGGCGGGCCGCCGCATCGGATCTCGTCAAGCTGGTGTCGGAGCGGTTGCGCGAGCGGGAGTCGACGGCGCCTCGGTGACCTGCGGCCGCCCGTGTGCCCGGAGGATCACCAGGCCGATCGCGGCGAAGGCGAGGCCGCGCGGCAGTTCGATGACCAGGCCGGCGACGCCGGGGACCTCCGGCCACGGAATGACGCCGATGACGCCGCCGATGGTCATGATCACGCCGATCCACAACGGGACCGCCCGCGTCCAGACCAGGATGATGCCGAACGCGAGCAGGCTCACCAGGTAGGTCAGCCCGCCTGCCATCTGCATGACGACGAATGCGGTGGAGTCGATCAACGATCCGTCGGCCGGCACCAGGTACGCGGTGTCGGGGTTCGAGGCCAGCGTGTAGGAGGCGAACGCCTCGATCGCCAGGTGCGTCAACGACGTCAGCATCAGCGAGGAGTACAGCGCGACGAACCCGACGAGGCCCGCGACGCCGGCCCTGCCCGCGAACCAGGCGTAGACGCCGGGCAGCGCGATCAACTGGATGACGGTGCCCAGCAACAGGATCATCTGCGCCCACGGGCTGGTGAACGACGTCAGGGACTCGACGGAATGGGCGTTGCCACCGACCACCGGATGCAGGAGGCCGCCGGTGAGGTTGAGCGCGAACGCCACGATGATGGCGACGCCACTGAGACGGTAGAGCAGTGCGGGTGTGATGGTCATGGCCCGAGTTTGTGCGCGGCCACTTGGTGATGACTTGGTGCGGACTGATCGGTGCCGGCAGCTGGGGTTCCTCGGTCCCCGGGCGCCTGGTCGAGCGCGTGACCCGGGCCACATTCGGAGCAGAAAAGCAACCCCTACCGCAATAGTTGGACGTCCGATAACCTGACGTCCATGAGTCAGGATCCACGCACCAACACCGTCGACGGCGTGCTCCGCCGCTCGGCCGCCAAGTTCCCCGATCGCACCGCGCTGACCTTCGACGGTCGCAGCCGGAGCTACCGCGACCTCGACGACGCGGTGACCCGCGCCGCCGGCCACCTGCTGGCGCTCGGGTTGCAGCCCGGCGACCGCGTGGCCGCGTACGGCACCAACTCCGACGCCTACGTCATCGGTTTCCTCGCGTGTGCGCGCGCGGGCCTGGTGCACGTGCCGGTGAACTACGCCCTCAAGGGCGAGGAGCTGACCTACCTGGTGTCGCAGTCCGGGGCTCGGGCGGTGCTGGTCGACCCCGCCCTCCGCGGCACCCTCGACTCGGTGCGCGAGAACCTGGCGATCGAGCACGTGCTCCCGCTGCGCGACGCGGACGGCTCGCTGCTCGAGCTCAGCGGCACCGGCGAGGTGCAGGCGCTGGAGCCGCAGGCCGCCTCGACCGACCTGGTGCAGCTGCTCTACACCTCGGGCACCACCTCGAAGCCCAAGGGCGCCATGATGACCCACGGCGCGCTCGTGCACGAGTACGTCTCGTCGGTGATCGCGCTCGGCCTGTCTGCCGACGACAACCCGCTGGTCTGCATGCCGCTATACCACTCCGCAGGCATGCACGTGTTCACGATTCCCTACCTGTCGGTGGGCGCGACCGTGAACCTGATGGCGGCGCCGGACATCCCGGAGATCCTGCGCCGGATCGAGGCCGAGAAGATCGGCTCGCTGTTCCTCGCGCCGACCGTGTGGGTGCCGCTGGCGAACCACCCGGACCTCGAGACCCGCGACCTGTCCTCGCTGACGAAGGCGCAGTACGGCGCCTCGATCATGCCGGTCACCGTGCTCAACCGGCTGCGCGAGCGCTACCCGAACCTCGGCTTCTACAACTGCTTCGGCCAGTCCGAGATCGGCCCGCTCGCGACCGTGCTGCAGCCCGACGAGCACGAGGCCCGGCCGTCCTCCTGCGGGCGCGCGGTGTTCTTCGTCGAGACCCGGGTGGTCGACGCCGAGGGCAACGACGTCCCCGACGGCGAGTCCGGCGAGGTGCTGTACCGGTCACCGCAGCTGTGCCAGGGCTACTGGGAGAACCCGGAGGCGACGGCGGAGGCGTTCCGCGACGGCTGGTTCCACTCCGGCGACCTGGTCACCCGCGATGCCGAGGGCTTCATCACCGTGGTCGACCGCATCAAGGACGTCATCAACACCGGCGGCATCCTGGTCGCCTCCCGCGAGGTCGAGGACGCCGTCTACACCCACCCGGCGGTCGCCGAGGTCGCGGTGATCGGCACCCCGGACGAGAAGTGGATCGAGGCGATCACCGCCGTCGTGGTGCTGCGCGAGGACCACGAGCCGGTGACGGCCGAGGCCCTGATCGGGCACGTGAAGGAGCGGATCGCACCGTTCAAGGTGCCGAAGAACATCCAGTTCGTCGATGCGCTTCCGCGGAACCAGAGCGGGAAGCTGCTCAAGCGGGAGCTGCGGACGGGCGCGTAGTAGATCGAAATCGCCTATCTGTGACACCCAAGTTGTCGGGCCTCACAGATAGGCGATCTCTCGATTACCAGACAGGCACCGCCGGGAGCCCTGCAACTACCTGCCTCCAGCTTGTACATCCTTCTGGAGCTTCAGTGCAGAGGAGCAGTTCTCGATCAACATTTCTCGGCTTCATGATGGCTCGCACATTCGATATCGCGCTTAGGTGGTTGAACTGCTTGCGAATACCATCCTCATCCTCGAGGAATGCCGCCAAAATGTCGAGTTCATCCATCGACACGGCCGAATGACTCAAGAAGCGCTCACGAAAATCCAAATACGCCAGCAGTTCATCTATTCCAGTCAGGGTGTGTGCCAACAGCGCAAGGTCGTGTGCCGTCGTAACCGCGAATCGCGCTTTCGAACGCAGAGATCGATCGAGATCCTGAGAGTTCCACACAGCTCCACCGTAGTCATGGAGTGTGACGACCATCCCTATCACCTTGGCAGACGAGGGCACCTGCACCTGCTCACAACCCTGAGTCAGCGGACTGCCTGATTTGAAAGCTTGAATACGAACGTCCAGCTGCTCTACCGCCTTTGAAACCTGCTTCGCCAACAGCTGCTCGGTTGTATCGATACTGCTACCCACCACGTTCGACTTGACCTCGCCCAGAACTAGGTTCTTCCTATCATCCGTGACAGCAAAGTCAACCTCTCCGGGGTCATGATTACCAACCTTCACCGCAACCGAGGAATGAAGAACTCGGAAGGATGTTGAATCACACAACTTTGCAACCATCGAGGCGCAGGAAGCCTCGAAGGCTGTTGCGACAGAATGCTGACCTACACGTCGACGGAGATAGCCGAACACCATTAGGTGCGACTCACTGAGAAGCTTCTGCGCCGCCACCGGGACGAGAACTCCCTCGGAGTTGACGAAGGGATGCGTATCCATGCGGCGATCAAAAGCTAGACTTGCGAACGATTCGTTACTCAACACACCCATGGCGATTGAGCAGTCCTCCACCAGCAGACGTGCCTCCCCAGTGAGCGGGGCAGCTCCGCAATTCCCTGAAGCCCACAGGTTCTCGCGATCGATGCACTCCAGGTAGAAGGTCAGCGAGTCAACAGCAGACTCCGAAACGCCACTGAGATCAGTATGGCGGATGAGGAGCTTTGACATTTCGATTGTTGCCCAACGGAAGCGAGCCCGCGCGGGAAACACGCTGTTCAAAGCCGCACTGGCGTTCGTTCCTCCCGCATCGGGGCTTGCAAGGCTCTCAAGCATTCCGGCGAGGATCTGTCCCGCGCGCCAATACACACAAAGGTTCAGGAATTCGACCAAGCCAGAACCCACACGCCCAGTTCCGGAACCCGCGCATCCAACCATCCAAATGAAACGGTCGATACCGCCGTCGATGAGAAGCTGAGCGCCAGGAACTCGACAAAGTGCCGCGCCAAAGTACGACCAATTCGCCACTGTCACAGGGTTGATGACAGCTAGGCTTTCACTACCTCGGTCTGCAAGTCGCTCAAGATACATTCGACTCTCAGCAAGAAGCCCGGTGACATCGAACTCTTCGACCGGCAGGGGCACTCCTGGCATCTGTACCGCCCACTCGTCAACGATTTCTACGAGTCGTAGTGACCTCTGGCCAGCTTCAGTTCGCGTGAATACCGGATCAAGGTAGAGCTCAAAGTCACTCCGCGACCAAACCATACGTACCCCCCAGGAAGCTTCAGAACAGGATCCTCATTGCATTTTCCTGCCCCACAGTAGGTTCGAGGACCGACATACACGCACCAACATGACCGAGGTGCCAGCTCGGACTGCTGCCAACCACTCTTAGAACTGGCCGGCACTCACCGTGTCGTTGGCCGCGGGATCTGGACGGGTAGACCCAGACGTCGGCTCGCGAACCAATCCGTTCCCGTTAGGGCCCTTGGACACCGGTGTCAATGCAGTGCAATATCCAAGTGCACCTGTACGTCAACGTAGCCATCTGGTAGGCCAGTCATCGAACTCGGCGACCACATTCCCGTCGACTAGCAGCGCATACATAGCTTCTTCTGGGAAGTCGCCCACACGCACCGTCAGAGCATGACCATCGATCGTTGTCCGATAGGGCACGAGCGCATCTCCAGTGCTCTCCCACACAACTGACCGGTGAAGCAATTCCGCGTCGATCATGGATTCCCCCCGCCAAGTAGCCGTTGGTTCACTTCAGCGTTAGTTCGGTTCGAACTGCCGATGATATAGCTGAAGACATCGTCGCCGGACATCCCCTTCAACTGAGCCTTCTCCACAAGTTGAGCAAATGTCGGCCCGTCCGGGTTGCCATAAACTTGGAGGTCACGCGCTCGCAGCGCGTTGACCTCAACGGCGTCGACCATCATGTCACGCGCTTGTAGTCGCGCATCGTGCCGAATCTCGGCGGCCATCCTCGCTCGCTCCTCGAGCGGAATACCGTCCCCGGCCCACCTCTCATTGAGCGAAGGTATCACTCCGACACGGTCGTTGTACCACTGCCGAATCTCGGCATTGGTCTTGGGCTTACAACCTTCCGGAGTCAACCCCAGCGGATCGGTCCACCCCGTCGGATTGTGCGGGTACGCACTCGGATTCGCCGCCGGCGCCAACCCCAGCGGATCCTGGGTGACATACCGCGCGGTGGCGGGGTCGTAGTACCGGTGCAGGTTGTAGTGCAGGCCGGTCTCGTCGTCGTGGTACTGGCCGGGGAAGCGCAGCGGCGTCGACGCACCGTCCCAGCTCGTCCGGCCCCACAGGTCCGCGGTCGCGGACCCGGCGACGTCAGCGGCGTCCGGGTCGATCAGCTCCACCGGGGTGCCGACGAGGTCGGTGACGATCGCGTAGAACTCGGCGTCCACCTCGCCCTGGCTCGACGCCTGGGTCAGCGGGGTGAAGGTGCCGGGGCGGTAGTTCCAGGTGGTGACCGCCTCGCCCCGCCGCTGCTCCACGAGCTGCGTGCCGTCCCAGGTGTACCGCGTGGACTCGAGCACCGCGCCCTCGTCGCCGAGCCGCGACTTGGTGGTTCGGCGGCCGAGCGCGTCGTAGGTGTACCGCCAGCGTCGGCCGTCCGGGGTGATCACCTCGACCAGCTGATCGAAGGCGTTGTAGCTGTACTGCCAGGTGTCCGGCTTCCGCGACAGCCGGGTGGTTGTCTTGCGGATCAGCCGTCCCGCAGCGTCGTACCGGTACCGGGTGCGGCCGTCCCGAACCAACAGGTTGCCGCGGCACTCGCGCCGGTCCCACTCCTGCCCGGCCGGCCGCGCCGCGGTGATGTTGCCGAGGCCGTCGTAGGCGTAACCCTCCGCCGCGGAACCGTTCTGGGCGACGGTGGTCACCCGCCCGACCGCGTCAAGGGTGTAGTCGCGGCGCACCGTCGCGTCGGGGCGCACGGTGGTGTGGTCGGCGAGGTAGCCGTCCGACCGGTAGCCGTAGGCGTCCTCCCGGAGCAGCGTGGGAGTCGAGGCCGGCCCCGGGCCGAGACCCAGGTTCAGCGCCGACGCCGGGTGCGCGATCACCGACTGGGCGGCAAGCTGCCCCCGCGCCGTGTGGCTGTGTTCGACAGCCAGCTCGCCGACCCGCCACCCCGTCACCGCGCCGCGCGCGTCGTGGCTGAAGTTAAGCCGGTGCCCGTTCGCGGTCAGCGCCGCCAGCCGCCCGGCCGGGTCCCAGCGCCAGGTGGTGTCGCCGCCGGGCGTGACCCTCCTGGTCCGCCGCCCGGCGAGGTCGTGCTCGAAGCGCAGGGCCGGCTCGTCGTCCACCGTCTGCAGCGCCAGCGCGCCCGTCGCGGTGTACCCGAAATCGACGGTGTGGGTGGCGGTCTCGCCGGTGCCCGACTCGCCCAGCGTCACCCGCCCGCCCAGGTCGTGTCCGAACCGGAGGTACTCCCCCGTGTCGGCGCGCACCCCGGTGAGCCGCCCCAGGACGTCGTAGGTGTTGGCGCGGGTGACCCCGGTCGGCGTCGTCACCGTCGCCACCCGGCCCATCGCGTCGTGGGTGTACGTCGTGCTCGCCCCGGTGAAGTCGGTCTCCGACACCAGCCGCCCCGCGCGGTCGTAGCGGTAGCGCCAGGTGTCGCCGAGCGGGTTGGTGACCGCGGTCAGGCGGCGTTCGGTGTCCCAGGCGTAACGGGTCACCGACCCGTCGGGGTCGGTCCGCGCGGACAGCAGGTCGAAGTCGCCGTACTCGTAGACGGTGCGGGCACCGCCGGCGTCGGTGTGGGCGAGCAGGTTTCCCTCGCCGTCGTACTCCCACGACTCCTCGGCGCCGTCGGGGTGGATCCGACCGAGCATTCTGCCGTCCGCGGACCAGCGGTAGCCGGTGGCGGCGCCGGTCGGGTCGGTGACGGTGACCGGTCGCCCGAAGCCGTCCCGCTCGATGCGGGTGACCGCGCCGGTCGGGTCGGTCACGGCCGCGGGCAGCCCGGCATCGTCGCAGTCGATGAAGGTGGTGGCGCCGGTCGGGTCGGTGACCCTCGCCAGCGACCCGCCCGGGTGGTAGCCGTACCCGGTCCTGGCGCCCGCCTCGTCGATGACGGCGATCAGGTTGCCGTCGCCGTCCCACTCCCGGCGGCTGGTGGTGCCGTCCGGATTACGCACCGCGGCTGGCCGTTTCGGCGCGGTGTACTCGACCGCCAGCACGGCGCCGTCCGGCCGGGTGATCCGGGCGACGTCACCGTCGGGCGTGTACAGATACGCGGTGGTGGCGCCGTCCGGCGTGCGCACCCGCAGCGGTTCGCGGCGCGCGTTGTAGTCGGTGTGGGTGTGTGCCCCGGCCGGGTCTACGAGGTCGCGCAGCCGCAGGTCGTTGTCGAAGCCGTGGGTGGTGGCGGCGCCGGTCGAGTCCGTCACGACGGTCATCCGGCCCGCGCCGTCCGGGGTGTCGGTGTAGTCGAACCGGGAGTCGAGGATCCCGGCGCTGCCCCGCTGGAGGACGACGCGTCCCTCGCCGTCGTAGGTGTTGACCATCCGGTTGCCGTTGCTGTCCGTCCAGGTCAGCATGCGGCCGTCGGGGTCGTAGCCGTAGCGGGTGGCGGCGCCGTCGCCCTTGGTGACCGAGACGAGATGCCCGGCCTCGTAGCCGAATCGGCGCACCACGGTGGCGGCGTCGCCGTCGACGACCGACAGCGCGGTGACCCGGCCGCCCGCGGTCTCGAGCAGCACGCGGTAGCCGCCGGAGTGGGTGATCCCGATGGGTGCGCCGTCGGGGCCGTAGTGGAAGAGGATGCGGTTCCGGTGCCGGTCGGTGATCGCGCTGATCGCGAGGTTGCCCAGCGCGGAGTCCAGCCCACCCAGCTCCGCCTTGGCGGCGAAGTGCCAGGTGAGATCGCGATCGGGATCGTGCACCCGGTAGCCGCCGGTCTCGGTCCGGGTCAGCGGCCACCGCTGACCCGAGGCGGGCAGCGTCTCGGCGCCGACCTCGGGGTGCGGATAGCTGAGCATCACGCCGTCCTCGGCGAGGAAGGCGACGCCCGACTCCTCGACGACGATCCGCAGGTCCAGCGTCGCCGACCAGCTGGGCCCGAACCAGCGCCCGAACCGGTAGCCGGACCGGTGCCGTCGAACGAGGACCAGCGGCAGGACGCCGGGCAGGGTGAGATCGGTTTCCGGAAGCAGGAATTCACCGGTCGCGATGTCGACGGGGTCGCGGCCCTCGCAATTCTGGTCGCTGGTGCGGTCGCTGTCCACGCCCGCCTCGTCGGCCGCCCGGTTGGCGCCGCTGTCGGCCTCCGCCAGGTCGTGTGGCGTTGGATTGGGCTGGTCGCCGCCGTCGTGCGCGCCGGGGGTGTCGACGGACGGCGGCGTCACATCCTCGACCCCGGCCGGCCGGGTCTCGACCTCCGGCGTCGCGCCGTCCAGGCGAGGCGCCTCGGCGACCGGGCCGCCGGGCGCCTCGGGCGTGGGCACGTGCCTGCCCGCGTCCGCGACCGTGTCGGCCAGCCGTGCCGGCCCGGCGAAATCGCCCGCGGCGTCGACCATCCGCTCGACCGAGCGGACCGCCGCCACACCGCCGCCGCCCCCGGCCGTCGCGGCCGTCAGGATCGCGTCGCCGGTGAGGCTGCCCGCGAACTCGAACGGATTGGCCAACGCGTCGTCGACCATCGCGGACACCACGGCGCCGGGATCGGCCGCCGCAACGAACAGTCCGGTGGCCAGGTCAGACATCGCGGCACCGTACTCGGCGGGGTGGGTCAGGTTGTACTGGTCCGTGGGGTTGACCTGGCGGACGAACTGCACGATGCCGGTGAGCCCGGTGAGCAGGCCGGAGCCGAAGTTCGTCTTGGCGACCTCCAGCGCATCGGTGGCGTCCGCTAGGTTGGCGACCATGCGCTCGGTGAACGGCGGCTCGGTGGGCGCGGCCGCGGTGGCCTGCGCCAGCGCGCCCGCGACCTGACCGGCGACGCCGTCGCGCTCGATCCGGGCGCCGCGCAGGAGCTCTCGGGCCGCGTCCTTCATCGCGCTCCAGCTGTCGACGAGCTGGGTGCCGGCCTGCACGTCGGCGCTGAGCGCGGCGTAGGCGGTCTTCTTCGCCAGCTCCTCTCGCTCGGCCTGCCTCCACATCTCGACGGCCTGCGCCGCGCGGGCCTGCGCCGCCTCGACGGTGTAGCTCCACGAGGTCAGGCTCTGTCCGGCGGCGCTCATCGCATCGGCCGCCTCGTGCCACAGCCCCGGCTGCTTGTCGTACACGGCGTTGAAGCCGTCCGCGGCCGTGCCGGTCCAGCCGGCGGCATCGATGGTGCGCAGCGCGTCGCCGGTGGAGCCGATGCTGCTCGAGAGCTCGTTGAGGGTGGTGGTGGCCTCGGCGATGGCCGCGGGTTCGCCGCGGATCAGCTCCTTCGGCTGCACGGTCTGGCCGAGCTCGAGCTCGTCGACGGCGCCGCCGGTCAGGCTCGCGACCTGATCGCCGAGATCGGTCAGCGCGTCGGCGACCCCGTCGGCACCGAGGCGACGGGCCACGCCGGAGGCGGCGTCGAGGCCGGAATCGGCGGCCTGCCCGAGGTTTTCGATGCCCGATTCGACGGCGTCCTCGACGAACTCGCCCGCGCTGTCGATCGCCCCCGTGGCGTCGTCCCAGGTGTCACTGAGCCAGCTCACCGGTTCCACCTCCCCCGGCGGTCATCTCGGCGGCCAGCTCGGCGGCCCCGGTGTTCCATCCCCGATCCGCCTCCACCCCGACGGCACCGGCGAGCTGCGGCGCGACGTTCGCGAACGCCTGCGGCGCAACCTGTTCGATCACCTCGTTGTTGGTCTGGATCGTCTGCGCCGCCTCCGCGAAGGACTCCGCGCTGTAGTCCGGGTGGAGGACGTGGTTGACGGGATTGTCCGCGAGGGTGTCCTCCCAGCTGCGCTCCGCGATCTCCTCGCCGCTCAGGTGCGGGTTGCCTGCGACGTGGGTCCACATGGTCTTGAAAGTGTCCGAGACCTTCTGCTCCATCTCGTGATACATGCCGGCGTCCAGCTCGAGGACCCGGGCGATCTCGTTGGCCGACTGCACCAAGCTCCGGACTCCCCAGGACCAGCGCTCGGCGAACTCCTCGAGCCCCGACTGCACCTCGTGCTTGCCCGCCTCCATCGGCGAGAGCGCCAGCAGCGAGAAGCCGCGCCCGACCGCGGCCGTCTCGCCGATCCCGAGCCCCTCCAGCGATCCCGTGATCGCGGTGATGCCCTGCGCGGCCCGCACCAGCACCTGCGGGTCGACCCCGAGTTCGTCGCTCACGACCGGACCTCGGCGGGCGGGAACGCCATGGGCGACGGGCCCGCGATGTCGACGACCACGCCGGTCGGGTTCGGCAGCCCTGGCACGAGTTCGTCGACAATCCGGCCGCCGAGCAGGGTGCGGAATGCCCGGCCCTCCTGGCCCCCGCGGGCGGCGAGGTACCGGGCGTACTCGCCCTCGCCGGTGAAGGCGCAGATCCAGTCCAGCCCGCCGACGGCGCTGGTGAGCAGCCTGTCGTCGTCCGTCACCGGGATCAGCAGCACCGACGACCGCATCGCGTCGGTCAGCGCCCTGGGTTGGCCGAACCCCTGATAGAACGCGTCGATCTCAGCCAGCAGCGCGCTGCGGCCGCCGTCCACCGCCCCCAATTGAATCCCCCCGGATTGACTACAGATCCCCCGGACGCCGGGCAGCCGGGTGGACCGGCTTGGGCGTCACGCGGCCAAGAATAGCCGCCTCGGCGCGGTCGTCGCGCGGGCTCACTCCCGCCCGGCGCCGAGCAGCCGGTGTGCGCACAGCCCCACGTACAGCTCGGCGGCGTGCACCGGGTCGGAGAAGTCCCGGCCGGTCAGCTCCTGGATCCGGCGCAGCCGGTACAGCACGGTGTTGCGGTGATAGTGCAGCTCCGCTGCCGCGGCCGTCGTCGATCCGCGGGCGGCGAACCAGGCCTCGAGGGTCGTCAGGAGGCTGCGCTGCTCGTCGGCGGGCAGGGCCAGCACCGGCCCGAGAACCTGACGGACGGCGAGCTGACCGGCGTCCGGCTGCCGGATCACCAGCAGCGGCACCGGAACTGAGTCGTAGCGCGTCGGGTCGCCCGACCCGTCGGGCGCGCAGCGGCGGGCCTGCCTGGCCTGCTCCACGGCCGCGCCGATGCCGCCCGGTCGACCGAAGCCGCGGCTCACCCCGACGGGTCCGCCGCCGATCTCGCCCAGCGCGGCGAGGGCCGCGTCCAGTGCCGCCTCCGCCGGTGCCCACAGCAGGCCGATGCGGCCGTCGACCTCGGTGTCCCACACCGAGTCGATGCCGACCGTGCTCACCCTGGACCGCAGCGCGTCCGCCGACGGGCAGGACGACGAATCCCGAACGGACACAACCAGAAAGGCTCCTCGCTCGGGAATCCGGAACGCCCGCACCGCGTCCGCGACGCCCGCCGGGTTGAGGGCGTGGTTCGCGAACAGCGTCCGGATCAGCCGCCTGCTCGCCTCGGCGTCCTCCCTGGCACGCCTGTCGGCCGCCTCCCGGTAGGCGTCGGCCGCGGCGTCCGAATAGACATCCACCAGCGCCCAGACCTGCGCGGCCATGTCCAGCAGCCACTGGCTGGCGCGTCCGTCCGACCGCGCCGTCAGCTCCTCCCAGATCAACCGTCCGCCGAGCCGGAAGGCGTGCAGCAGCGCGGCCAGCGACACGCCCTGCTCGGCCTTCATCCGCCCGGCTGCGCGAGCTGACTCCAGCCGGACCGGCGCGGTGCCGTCGAGGTTCGCCAGCATCGAGGACAGGTTGTCCCAGCAGGCGAACCGCAGCTGCTCCGGCGTCAGCAGCGAGGCGTCGGCATAGTCCTGCTCGGCGGCCACGATGCGCGCGACCAGCTCGTCGGCGAGATCGTCCACCGAGGCGCGCATGTCGTGCAGCAGCTCGGCGGGCGTGGGTGGAGCGATTTCGGGGCTTACGGACATCGCCCCAGGGTAGCCGCCCCAGAGTGACCCACGCCATAGCGGTTTGTGCGGTCGCACAAATGGGTCGTCGACTTCGGCGCCGTCCGCCTATGGCGCGCGGCCCCCGATGGGACGAGGATC
Organism: Rhodococcus sp. UNC363MFTsu5.1; assembly: GCF_000686785.1. Taxonomy (NCBI): domain Bacteria; kingdom Bacillati; phylum Actinomycetota; class Actinomycetes; order Mycobacteriales; family Nocardiaceae; genus Rhodococcus; species Rhodococcus sp. UNC363MFTsu5.1. Next base: position 53,961 of record NZ_JMLO01000025.1, on the reverse strand, counting down.
ACAGTAGAAGATCCGACGAGTCCGGCCCCCGCCCGCCTCGAATCGAACGGAGTTGTCCGATGTCCGATCACGACCCCGCCAGCACCCACCCGGCCATCGACGAAGCACTCGCCGATCTCGTCGAGGGAGAGAAGGCCTGGGCGGGTATGCCCTTGAGCGAACGCCGACGACTACTCGAGCGGGTCGGCGAGCTCACGGTGCAGCATGCGGCCGAATGGGTGGCGGCGGCGGTCGAGACCAAGCGACTCGACCCCGATTCGCCCCTGGTCGGCGAGGAGTGGATATCCGGGCCGTACCCGATGGCCACGGCCACGACCGCGCTGTCCGCCAGCCTCGCGAAGCTCGAATCGGGCACCAGCCCGCTGGCCGGGGCCACCTTCGGCACCGCCCCCGGCGGCCGCACCACCGTGCGGGCGCTGCCGATGAACGTCTTCGACAGGCTGCTGCTGAGCGGGTTCAGCGTCGACGTCTGGCTGCAGCCGGGCATAAATCGTGCGACCGCACAGCGCGAGGCGGGCCTCGCCCAGCTCGATCCCACCCGGACACAGGGCGTCGGGGTGGTGCTGGGCGCCGGCAACATCACCTCCATCGCCCCGCTCGACACGCTGTACGAGCTGTTCGCACACAACCGCGTCGTCGCCCTCAAGCTCAACCCGATCATGGACCGGATGCTGCCTGTCTTCGAGAAGGTGCTCGAGCCGTTCATCGCGGCGGGCGTCGTCAGGTTGCTGACCGGCGGCGCGGACGTCGGCACGTACCTGACCCGGCACCGGCTGGTCGATCACGTCCACATGACCGGCAGCGCGCTCACCCACGACGCGATCGTCTTCGGCACCGGCGAGGACGGCGCGCGCCGCAAGGCGGCGGGCGAGCCGATCCTCGACAAGGGGATGACCAGCGAACTGGGTGGGGTGTCGCCTGCGATCGTGCTGCCCGGCAAATGGAGCCGCGCGGACATCGAGTTCCAGGCCGAGCACATCGCGACGCAGCGCCTGCACAACGGCGGCTATAACTGCATCGCGTCGCAGGTGGTCGTGCTGTCCTCGCGGTGGCCACAGCGCGACGAGTTCGTCGCGGCGTTGCGCGCCGCGGTCGACCGCGCCCCGACCCGCCCCGCCTACTACCCGGGCAGCGACGACCGCGTCGCCTCGGCCGCGCAGTCCTACCCGAAGGCCGAGCGGTTGGGCGAGCGCGGCGGCCGGGTGCTGGTGTCGGGCCTGCAGCCCGACGAGTTCGCCCCGCTGCTGCAGACCGAGTACTTCGGGCCGGTGCTGGGGGTGATCGAGCTGCCGCACGAGGGCGAGCAGTTCGCGACCCGCGCGGCCGAGGTGGTCAACGAGCAGTTCGTCGGCACGCTCGGGGTCAACATCATCGCCGAGCCCGGCACCATCGACGCTATGGGTGATCGCTTCGACACGCTGCTCGAGTCCCTGCGGTACGGGACCATCGCCGTGAACGCGTGGACCGGGTTCGGATTCCTCACCGCCGCGGCGCCCTGGGGCGCCTTCCCCGGCCACACGCTCAGCGACGTGCAGAGCGGGATCGGTATCGTCCACAACGCCCTGCTGATCGACCGACCGGAGCGCACCGTGGTGCGCGGCCCGTTCCGGCCTTCCCCGCGTTCGCTGCTGCACGGCGAGTGGTCGATCTCGCCGAAGCCGCCGTGGTTCCTCACCAACAAGACCGCGGCCGGGACCGGGCGTCTACTGACCGAGTTCGCGGGCAAGCCGTCGTGGACCCGGCTGCCCGCGATCTTCGCCTCGGCGCTGCGCGGCTGAGAGCGACGGTTCCTCACCGTGACGAGAACCGCCTCCCCCCAAAACCTTTCGATGTGGAGATAAACGCATGATCCAGGAAACGACGGTCGCCGACTATGTCATCGTCGGCGCGGGATCGTCCGGCGCCGCGCTGGCCGGCCGGCTCAGCAACGACCCGCGCACCGAGGTCGTCCTCCTCGAGGCCGGGCCACCGGACAAGGACAAGTACATCCACATTCCCGCGGCCTTCTCCAAGCTGTTCCGCAGCGAGGTCGACTGGGACTACCTGACCGAGCCCCAGCCCGGGCTCGGCGGCCGCAGCATCTACTGGCCGCGCGGGAAGACGCTCGGCGGTTCCTCGTCGATGAACGCCATGATGTGGGTGCGCGGCTTCGCCGCCGACTACGACGAGTGGGCCGAGCTCGCCGACGACTCGTGGTCCTTCGGCAAGGTGGTGGAGTACTTCCGCAGGATCGAGAACGTGGAGGGCGGCGCGAGCGCCGATGACGCAGGCACCACCGGCCCGCTGACGGTGAGCAACCAGCGCAGCCCACGCCCGCTGACCGGCGCCTACCTGGAGGCGGCGCGCGAGACGGGGTTCCCGGTCGAGCGCGCGAACACCGCTGCCCCCGAGGGCTTCTCGCAGACGATGGTCACCCAGAAGCGCGGCGCCCGATGGAGCACGGCCGACGCCTACCTCGCGCCCGCGCGCAAGCGCGCCAACCTGACGGTGCTCACCGAGGCCGCCGCGACCCGGGTGCTGTTCGAGGGATCCGCCGCCGTCGGGGTCGAGTACCTGCAGGGCGGCGTGCGCCGCACGGTCCGCGCCCGCAACGAGGTGGTGCTCGCGGGCGGCGCGATCAACACCCCGCAGCTGCTGATGCTGTCCGGCATCGGCGACGAGCAGCAGTTGCGCGAGCACGGCATCGCCGTGCGGCACCACCTGCCGGAGGTGGGCCGCAACCTGTCCGATCACCTGGTGTCGATGCTCGGCTACCGCGTCGAATCGGACACGCTCTTCGCCGCCGAGAAGCTGCCCGAGCTCGCCAACTACCTGGTCCGGCGCCGCGGGATGCTCACCTCGAATGTCGGCGAGGCGTACGGGTTCACCCGCAGCCGTGAGGAACTCGCGCTGCCCGACCTGGAGATGATCTTCGCGCCCGCCCCGTTCTTCGACGAAGGCCTCGTGCCCGGCACCGAGCACGCCGCGATCCTCGGCACGATCCTGCTCAAGCCGGAGAGCCGCGGGGAGATCACGCTGCGATCGGCGGACCACGCGGACAAGCCGATCATCGATCCGCGCTACCTCAGCGACGACGGTGGCGTCGACCGCCGCGCGATGCTCGAGGGCCTGCGGGTGTGCGAGGCGCTCGCCTCCGCCCCGGCGCTGAAGTCCCGTCTCGGCGAGATGATCCGGCCCGCCGTGACCGCCCCGACCCCCCTCGAGGACGTGCTGGCGACCGCGCTCGAGCGCAACTCGCACACCCTCTATCACCCCACCGGAACCTGCCGGATGGGCAAGGACGCGGACAGCGTCGTCGATCCCGAGCTGCGGGTGCGCGGGGTGAACCGGCTGCGCGTGGCGGACGCGTCGATCATGCCGACCATCATCCGCGGCCACACCCACGCGCCGTGCGTCGTGATCGGGGAGAAGGCGGCCGACCTGCTCCGACGGTCGAACTGAGCGGGCCGGCCGGGCCGCGGGTGACGGGTCGCGCGCCTACAACGACTTCGCGATGATCCCCTTCATCACCTCGTTGGCCCCGGCGTAGATCTTCTGGACGCGGGCGTCCTCGTACATCCGCGCGATCAGGTACTCGCGCATGTAGCCGTAGCCGCCGTAGAGCTGGACGCACCGGTCGATCACCGCGCACTGCTGCTCGGTGAGCCAGTACTTGACCATCGCCGCCTCGGACGGGTCCAGCTCGCCGCGCAGGTGCGCCTGGATGCAGTGGTCGAGGAACACCTCGCAGGTGCGCGCGATGGTCTGGCACTCGGCCAGCTCGAAGGCGGTATTCTGGAACTCGAAGAGGCTGTGCCCGAACGCCTGTCGCGACTTCGTGTACGCGACGGTGTCCTGCACGGCCCGGTTCATCGCGCCCGACGCCTGCGCGCCGATGATCAGCCGCTCCTGCACTAGCTGCGCGATCAGCTGGCCGAAGCCCTGCCCCTCGGCGTCGCCGAGCAGGTTCGACACCGGCACCCGGACGTCGGTGAACGAGAGCTCGGAGGTGTCGGCACCGTGCTGGCCCACCTTGTCCAGCACCCGCCCGACGGCGAACCCCGGACAGTCGCGCAGGTCGACGATCAGCAGGGACACGCCCTTGGCGCCCGCCTTCGGGTCGGTCTTGACGACGAGCACGATCACGTCGGCCGAGGCACCGTTGGTGATGAACGTCTTCGAGCCGTTGACGATGTAGTCGTCGCCGTCGCGGATCGCGGTGGTCTTGATGGCCTTGAGGTCCGAGCCGGCGCCGGGCTCGGTCATGCCGATGGCGGCGAGGATCTCGCCGGTCGCCATCCCCGGAAGCCAGGTCTTCTTCTGCTCCTCGGTGCCGTACTCGGCGATGTAGTGCGGAACGATGCCGCTGTGCACAGAGATCCCGAACGCGAGGTCGCCGGCGTAGCCCTGGGCCTCGAAGACGGCGAGGTCGTGCGCGAAGGTGCCGCCACCGCCGCCGTATTCCTCCGGGATGGAGCAGCACAGCAGGCCCAGCTCGCCTGCCTTGAGCCACACCTCGCGGTCGATGCGGTGCTGGGCGTCCCACTTCTCGTTGTGCGCGACCACCTCCCGCTCGAAGAATCCGGCCGCGAGCTCGGACAGCGCACGGACCTCGTCGTCGTGCCAGCTGGGGAGGTACTTCTTCACGACGTCGACCGCCTTCTGGGATACCGGGACGCCGGCCGCGTCTGTCGGCCGGTCGCTACTTGGTGCCCATGCTAACGATGTGCACCGGCGCGTCGCGGAACGCCCTGGTCTACCATCGAACGGATCAGATCCGGGGGGGGCTGAAGATGATCGAGCACACTCAATTCGGCACGGACGTGCTGTTTGTCCCAACGCGTCCGCGCGACGCATCCGGGCAGGTCCAACTCGAGCTTCGCACTTTGCCGGACGGCCGTCTGGCGCTGCCGGTCTACACGTCGATCCCGAGTCTCGTGCGCTGTTGCGGGCCGTTCCAGCATTGGAGCGCCATCGACGGCAGCGGATTCGACAGTGTGAAGGCTTCCACCGGATTCGACGTCGCGCTGGTCGATGCCGGCATCCCCAACGAACACCGACATCGACCACCGGAGCCTGTTCAGGTAGACGACGCGGCGCCGCCCGATTCGTGGCTCGAGTCGGGATCGGCGTGGGGCGAAGGGAATCTGCGATGAGTTCACCGATGGAGGTCGGTGACCTCTCCCCCGCGGCTCGCTCGCTGGCCTTGGGCGCGAACGGGCTCCAGGAGTTGGCCGCGCGGGCACCCCAGCTACCGAATGCGGGCGCATCCACGGCATTCGTCGGTGACGTGTTGGCGGCCTTGGCGGAAGCGATGTCGCAGGCCGCCGCGGTCGAAGCGAGCGCAGCCGACACCGTCCACGTCAACGCCTCGTCCTACACAGAGTCGGACACGAATGCCGGTCAGATTCTCGACAGGACCGGGCAAGCACTGCCCGGCCAGGGTGGAGATCGCTGATGCCGATCTATGTTGCCGTCGATGCGGATCCGCAATCGTGCACCGCCTGTGTCGACGCGCTGTACGCGATCGCGAACGGAACCGACGAGGAGGCACGGACCTTCCTCGATGCACGGTCGTCCTCCCAGTCGAACTGGCGCGGCGACGCGGGCGACGCCTTCCGGGACCGGATCACCGCGTTGGAGCGCGTGACCGCGGACCTCGCGGATCGGGCGCGCGACACCGCCAAGACGCTGCAGCAATTCGTCGATGCCATCACCACGGCCAAGGAACGCATGGTGCAGGCGGCCGCCATCGCCCTCGAGGCCGGGCTGTATGCCGGACCCAACCCATGTGACCCGCTGTGGATCGGCGATCCGAAACGCGTGGTCTCGGTGGGACCCGTCAGCCCCGCAGATGACGCCGTCTTCGCGAAACAGCAAGCCGCGTACGCCGAGTCCCTCGCGATGGCGGGCGAGGGACGAAGGCTCGAGATGCAGGCACACGCGGCACTGCGCGAAGCGATGCTGGAGAAGCGGTCGGCATTCACCACCTTCAAGGGCGAATTCCTGGACGAGGCCCCCTGGCTCGGGGCCGGACTCGCGACCGGCTACGTGCAGGCCATGGTCGCCAAGCAAGCGCCGTGGGACGACTTCGCCCGCACGATGACCGCACAGTCGGAACGATTTCGGACAATCGCCGCCGAACCGCTCCCGGATGCGGTGCGCCGATCCGCGATGAACGCCGCCGAACGGTTCGGACTCGGCGCCGACGACGCGGTGAGGGCGGCCTCGAACACCCCCTACAACCGGATGCTTCCCGGCGGAACGGGGCATCCCCTGTGGCAGAGGATCTCGGCGCCTGTCGTTTCCAGCGGCGGAACATCGATGCTGTCGAAGGTCGGATCGAAGGTACCGATTGCCGGTGTGGTGTTGACGGGGTGGCAGACGGCAGACGAGGTGATGGGCGCCGAGGATAGGGGCGACGCGGCGCTGGCCGTGGGTAAGAACGTCGCCGGCTTCGCCGCGGGAACTGTAGCCACAGAACTGATGATGGCGAGTGTGGCGGGTGGCCCCGCAACTGTCGCGGTCGTCGTAGGCGGTGTCTTCATCGGTTGGGGTGTCAGTGAGGCCATCGAATGGGCCGGAGGAGAGTGATGGGACGCCATGGCCCGTTCTCGGTGAACCCGCTGAAACACTCATCCCCGGTTCCCGATCCCTCAACGGGGCTTCCCCGGCCACCACGGGCGCCCCGCGAATGGAACGGGTACAACCCCACCCCTGTCGACCGCGAGCCGCGAAACCCACTGCCCGGCCCAGACGATCTTGGAAAGCGCCTCGAATGGAACCAACACTCGAGGCGGGACATCCGTGTTGCGGATCTGGGCATCATCGCCCTGTTCGCGGGTTTCGCGACCTGGCGTGCCGGTGGCCTGGTCTGGATGACGTGGTGGTGGTCTTGGCTCGTGCTCGGACTATGGCTTGCCCATGGTTGGTGGTTCTCCCGCCACGGCAACTGGCTGGCCGCCGGCGCGGTGTGGGTTCAACAGGACAAGAACTGGGTCAACATCTACGAGCTGACCAGAATCAGGTTCACGGTCAGCGGGCTGAACCGCGTCCTGAATCTGACCGATTCGTCGGGCCGAACCATTCACGGCCTCGTGATCCGCGACGTGCAATCCAATCAACCGATGTGGGACCTCGTCTACAACGGCATCCTCCACTCCGTCGCGTCGGGCAACTGCGACATCTCGGACAAGGCGCGTTCCGTCCTCAAGGTGCCCACCGATCTGGGCAGGCCACCGACCGAGGACCACCCGGGCTGACGACACCCGCCCCCGAAACCGCAGCACGTTCCGCTGCTTCGGTGACCTGATGGCGGCCCCGCCCGCGGGCTGGTGAGCAGGCCGAGCCCGGCGGCGACCCCTTTGCCCGAGTACGCCCGCTTCCAGTAGCGTCTGGACATGTGTCTAGCGAAGCTAAGTTCGAATCCACTCGCCGACGCCTGACCGAGCAGCAGGCCGAGACCGTCGACAAGCTGACCACAGCGGCCGTCGCGGTGCTCCGGGAGCAGGGATTCTCCGGCCTCACCGTGCGCATGGTGGCGACGGAGGCCGGCGTCGCGGCCGCCACCGCGTACACCTACTTCTCCTCGAAGAGCCACCTCGTCGCGGAGGTGTTCTGGCGGCGCCTGGCCGCCATCCCGCGGGAGGTACCCACCGACCTCGATCCCGTCGCCCGGGTCTGCCAGGTCCTGCGCGACGTCGCCTTGCTCGTCTCCGACGAGCCCGCCCTGGCCGCGGCCGCCACCACCGCGATCCTGGGCGACGACCCCGACGTCGAACACCTGCGGTTGCGCATCGGCAAGGACATCCGCGGCCGCCTCGTCGCGGCCCTCGGCCCCGGGCACGATCCGGACGTGCTCGAGGCCCTCGAGATCGCGTGGTCCGGGGCGCTCGTCCGCGCCGGCATGGGCTACGAGTCCTACACCCAGATCGCCGACCGACTCGAGACCACCGCCAAGCTGATCATGGCGGGTCAGCAGTAGCGTCGCCCGCTACCAGGCCTTCGCCCCGACCAGCGGCAGGTTCAGGAAGCTGGGGCGGTCCGGCGACAGCTGCACGTGCTGCGGCCGGTTCTGGCCGTCGGCCATCATCGGGCCGAGCGGCAGGTACCGGGGAACGCTGGCGGCGTAGACGTCCACCCGCAGCCGGTGCCCCGGCTTCAGCAGCGCGTCGGTGGGCACGAGGTTGATGTCGACGGGCGTCACCTGGCCAGGGATGACGGGCTGGCGCGCGGACACCGTCAGCTTGTGGTGCGGTTCGGTGTAGTCCCCGTTCGCCGAGCGCTGGCTCAGCGCCTCGTCCACCTCCCGCAGCGACGCGGTCAGCGCCCCGTTGGTGAGCGTGGTCGAGGTGCCGTCGGGCGCGACGTCGTTGAGGGTGACCGCCCAGAAGCCGTCGAGCGCGTCGAGAACGGTCTCCAGGTGCAGGTTCACCGGACCGGACAGCTCGGTCGGCTCCGCGACAGGGGCGCTGGTGAACGCGAGCCCCTCGGCCTCCTGGATCCGGGAGTCCTTGCTGCACACCGAGCCCAGGATCACGGTCATGCCCGCGGTGCCCTGCGCGCCGTCGCGGGAGCAGAACCCGCGCAGCCCCGGGGCGGCCGTGAGCCGCGCCGAGCTCTGCGGCGTGCCCGCGACGAGGCTGCCGTCGCGGGCCGCGTGGCCCGCGGTCCCGCTCGGCGCGTCCGACAGGTACATCCGCTGATACTCGACACCCGCGCGGGGGAACTGGTCGGTCGTCGTCCAGCCGTTGCCCTGCTGGTACAGCGTGACCGGGCCGTAGCGGTCGATGCCGTTGTCGATTCCCTTGAGCCACTTGTCGAACCAGGCCCGCTCGAGGACGTCGAGCCGCGGCGGCGCGCCCTCCTCACCGAATCCGCCGCCGAAGGTGACGTGGTAGTTGTCGCTCATGATCAGCTGCTTCTGACCGGCCGGGAGCGGGATCGCGTTGTAGACACGGGGCTCACTGTTGGCGAAGATGTCGTGCCAGGCTCCGTAGAGCATGGTGGGCACCGCGATGTTCTCCACGTTGGCCTTTCGCTCCTGGTAGAAGCTGCCGTCCTGCGCGACGCGCAGCGTGGTGGGATCGAGATCGTTCACGGTCGGGACGGTCATCACCTCGCCCAGTTCGGCGATCAGGGTGAGCGGATCGCGCAGCCGGTCCTGCAGCCACTGCTGGTCGAACCGCCCCTGCACGAGGGACTGCACGTCGGGGATGAGCTTGGTCCCGTTGACGAGGGCGAGCCAGATCGGCATGAAGCCGACGCCGAGTCCGCCTCCGGTGCCGACGATGTCGCGGATCAGGTCGTTGCCCGGTTCGGTCGGGAAGATCGCCTTCAGCGCGGGCGGCCGGTACCCCGCGGCCTGCAGGGAGTTGATCCCGGAATAGGACACGCCCGCCATGCCGACCTTGCCGTTCGACCACGGCTGCTTGCTCACCCAGTCGATGATCTCGACGGAATCCTGCTGCTCACGCGGGCCGAGCGTCTGCCACTCCCCCTGGGAGAATCCGGTGCCGCGGGTGTCGACGACCACCTGCGTGTAGCCGCTGCGGACGAGGTCCCGGTTCACGGCGAACACGCGCATCCCGCCGCCGGTGAGCACCTTCGCGGTCTCGCCGACGCCGTCCAGCGGGGTGCCGGCGAGGTCGTAGGAGTTGACCAGATCGACGAGCGTGTCCTCGAGCCCGGGTACGGCCATCATCGAGTCGACCACGTTGCTGATCAGCTTGGTGTAGGGCGTCACGTTGAGGATCGACGGCATCTTGGTGTCGATCGGCTTGCCCGAGGCGTCCGCGGGCCGATAGACGTTGCCCTTGAGCACGGTTCCGTCGCTCATCGTGATCGGCACGTCCCAGTCGATCGCGACGACCGGGTACTCCGGAGGGGCGTCGGCGGTGGCCAACCACTTCGCGCCGTCCGCTCCCCCGCTCGGGTCGGCGGACGCGGCGCCGCCCGGCGCGACCGCGAGGCCGATCGCCAGGGCTCCCGCCAGGGCCAGCGTTCCGGTCCGCGACAGCGACCCTCGTCGAGCCATCCGTGTGCGCATCGCTACTCGAACCCCCCATGGATTCTCCGGTGACGCTCGATCCCCGGGTGGTCGCCGTCACAAACTTACTGGATAGTAACCACCCATACACCCGCCGTCAATACTGAAGTTAACCTCGATTCGCCGCCACCAAGGCGCGTATCAGCGTTGCGCGAGAAGGCAATTCGCGCCGACCTACGCCCAGCCGGACCCCTGTCGCGCGGCCTGATGCCCGACCAGTCGCTCGACGAGCGCGATCAGCTGCGCGCGCTCCCCCACATCGAGCGGCGCGAGCAGGTCCTCCTGGGCCTCGACCGCGAGGGCTCCCAGTCGCCGCCGGTGCCGCTCCCCCTCGGCGGTGATCGTGACGACATTGCGGCGCCGGTCGAGCGGGTCCGGCTCGCGCACGAGGTGGCCGCCGCCCTCGAGTTCGCCGACCACGGCGGCGATATCGCTGCGATCGAGGCGGCAGTGGCGGCCGAGCGACGCCTGACTGAGCGGACCGTGCTCGGCGAGCGCGGACAGCACCGAGTAATGCCACCGGTGCGCCCCGGCCTCCGCCATCCGCTCGTTGAGCAGTCGCTGGGCGTGGATGCCCGCCTGCCCCATCAGCCAGGTCGGCGATCGACGCAGCGCGGTCGGCGGGCCGTCATCGGTGGACTCCATGCGCACCATCCTAATAACCGTTGGCGTCACCAACAAGTTCTGTTATCGTTGGCGACACCAACGATTAGCCCCAGGAGGTTCCGATGCCCGACACGACCATCAGCCCGTACCGGATCGACATCCCGCAGTCCGCACTCGACGACCTGCGCGACCGGCTGGCCCGCACCCGCTGGCCCGACGAGCTCGACGACGCCGGCTGGGACTACGGCATCCCGCTCGGCCGGATGGGGGAGCTGGCCGACTACTGGCGCGACGGATACGACTGGCGCGCACACGAGGCCGTTCTCAACCGCCACCCACAGTTCGTCACCGAGATCGACGGCGCCACCATGCATTTCCTGCACGTTCGCTCCCCCGAACCCGACGCGACGCCGCTGATCCTCACCCATGGCTGGCCGGGCTCGTTCATCGAATTCCTCGACGTAATCGGCCCGCTGTCCGACCCGCGCGCGCACGGCGGCGATCCCGCGGACGCCTTCCACCTGGTGATCCCGTCGATCCCCGGCTTCGGGCCGTCCGGCCCGACCCGCGACCGCGGCTGGGACACCGCCCGCGTCGCCCGCGCCTTCGCGGAGCTCATGGACCGGCTGGGCTACGAGCGGTACGGCGCGCAGGGCGGCGACTGGGGCTCGGGCGTGTCCCGGCTGCTCGCGGTCGTGGCGCCCGAGAACGTGATCGGCGTGCACGTCAACTACCTGCCGCACGGACCGGTCCCGACCGAGGGGCTCTCCGACGACGACGCCGCGCGGGTCGAGGTCATCCGGGACTTCCTCGCCAACACGCCCGGTTACATGCGGATGCAGGCCACCCGCCCGCAGACCATCGCCTACTCCCTCACCGACTCACCGACCGGGCAGCTGGCCTGGATCGCCGACAAGGTCCGGGAGTGGACCGACCCGGCGTACCCGCTGCCGGACGACACGTTGCTGACCAACGTGTCATTGCACTGGTTCTTCGGCACCGCCGGATCCTCGGCGCGGCTGACGTTCGAGTCGGGCGGCCCGCGCAGCGGCGGGCCGACGGGCGTCGCGCCCCTCGGGATGGCGGTGTTCGCGCACGACATCGTCCTGCCGGTCCGCAGCATCTCGGAGAAGGCGCACCCGACGCTCGTGCACTGGAGCGAGTTCGACGAGGGCGGGCACTTCGCGGCGCTGGAGGTCCCGGACCTGCTGGTGGGCGACGTGCGGGCGTTCTTCCGTGACCGTCGCGGGTAGCGGCGGCGTCAGGGCCTGCGGTGCAGGTACACCTCGGTGAGCAGGCTGAAGACGTCCCGGCCCTGCGCGTCCGCCAGCTGTCCGGTCGTGGTCACCAGCCCGCGGCCGCGCTCGTCCAGTTCGACCTCGTCGATCACCATCAGGCCGGTCAGCACATCGCCGGGGCGCACGGGACGCAGGAACCGGACGTCCCGCAGCCCGCGCGCACCGATCACGCTCCAGTGCCGATAGGCGCCGAGCACCGCGAGCCGTTGGTAGACGGCCAGGGTGTGCATGCCGCTGGCGATGAGTCCGCCGAAGTACCCCTGCGCGGCCGCCCCCGCGTCGAGATGGGAGTCCTGCGGATCCCAGACGGTCGAGAAGGCCACCATCTCGGCCTCGCCGACGGTGTGCGAGCCCAGATCGATGACGTCGCCGACCATCAGGTCCTCGGCGTACTTCACCTCGTCCATGGGTCCATCGTGCCAGGACACCGCCCCGAGCCGGGCAGATCGGCGCGGGCGCGCCGCGATCGGGGTTGTCGCGTCAGACGCGAACGCCGGACCGGGTGGCCTCCACGGCGTCGCCGATCCACGGCACCACGGCGGCGTGCACGTCGACCGGGCTCGGCAGCAGGCCGTTGGCGGCCAGCAGGTTTCCGGCACGCTGCTGCTCGTCGAGGAACGCCTCGCTGACCCGATGCAGGCCGAACGGGCGCCCGCGCAGCGCGCGCTCCCAGCGGTCGAGGTCGGCCCGATCGCCGCGGGCGAGGGCGTCGTCGACGAAGTACTGCGCGGCCTCGCGCGGGTTGGCCTCGATCCACGCGTCGGACTCCTGCAGCGCCGCGATGACGGCCTCGAGCGCCTCGCGGTTTTCCTCTGCGAAATCCCGGCGGGTGAACCACAGCGACGGGTGGCTGAACAGCGATTCGGTGTCCACGAGGGTGCGCAACCGATGGGACGTCTCCAGCGCCTCGAGGCCGGGGTAGGCCCCGACCCACGCGTCCAGGTCCCCGCGCAGCAGCGCGTCGGCGCCGTCGTTCACCCCGGTGTCGACCGGCTCGATGTCGGCCCAGGTGAGCCCGGCCCGCTCGAGCGCGAACAGCAGCAGCGTGGTCTGCCAGGATCCGTGTGCGATCCCCACCCGCTTGCCACTCAGGTCCGCCGCGGTCTCGATGCCGGACTCCGCGAGCGCCACCAGGCGGCCGTTCTCCACCCGGGGGCCGGAGATGCCGATGTAGACCACGTCGTGGCCCTTCGCGAGCGCCGTCAGCGGCGGGGTGAAGCCGGTGCCGATGACGTCGTAGCCGCCCTCGGTGAACAGCCAGTCCGAGTGCAGGCTCGGCAGCCCGGTCTTGGGATCCACCGCCTCGGCCTCCGGAAGGGCGCGCAGGTCAACCCATTCCACGTCGGGCAGCGTCCGCTCGAGGATGCCGCGGTGACGCAGGACGAACAGGGAGTTGTTGTGCGGGAAGTAGCCGACGCGAACGGTCATGAGAGTTCTCCTCGAAAAATGGGGGGTGGGTGAGGCGCTTCGCGCCCGTGAGTCCTTGTGGCCCCCAGGAGGACCAGAAGGACTCACGGGCGGCGGAGCCGCCTAGACGAGTCCGCGGCGGCGGGCCTCGTCGACCAGGCCGCTGCGGGACCACTGGGCGACGAGGTTGGTCTTGTCGAATTCGACCGTGCCGCCGACGGACTCGCCGATGGCCTGGTACTGGGCGCCCTCCTCGAGCAGCACCACGAACTTGGCCAGCTCGAGCAGGCCGTCGCGGCCGATCACGTTGACGCCGCCGTTGGCCTCGAAGATCGCGACCAGGTCGGGGTCGCGGACCAGCTCGCCGAGGATGAAGTCGCCCGCGCCGATGCTGCGGTCGATGTGCGGCGGGATGGACCGCGACAACGTCAGCCGCTGCGAGGCCGCGTACCGGATCGGCAGCGGCTGGTGAGTCTGCGCGAAGCCGCCCAGCCACGGGGTGTGCACGTGCACGATCGAGGTGATCTCCTGGTGCTCGCGGAATACCTTGGCGTAGCCGGTGACGAAGCCGGCGGAGCCGCGTCCGGAGAGCACCTCGCCGTCGAAGGTCGCGACGACGGGCTCGATGGTGCGGTCGTCGGCCCAGGGCCCCGGCTCGTTGAGGGCGACTGCGATCTCCTCGCCTGGCACCCGCTCGACGAAGTTGACGGTGCCGTTGGCGGAGACGGTGCCGGTCTCGCGGAAGACGCGGAACGCCTTCTCCGCGTCGCGGGTGGCGCTCTCGACGAACGCGGTGACGGTCTCGGAGACGCGGGATTCGGTGGTGGTCATGGTTTCTCTCCTGGTATTCGAATGTGGACTAGGGAACGAGGAGCCGTGAGTCCTTCTGGCCCGCAGGGGGACCAAAAGGACTCACGGGCGGCGGAGCCGCCTGGAGCAACGGGAGGACCTCCTCGCCGACGCGGTAGGCCTCCTCGAGGTGCGGGTTGCCCGCGAGGATGAACGCGTCGACGCCCAGCTCGCGCAGCTCGTCGAGCCGCTGCGCGACCTGCTCGTAGCTGCCGACCAGGCCGAAAGCGGGGCCGCCGCGGATCAGGCTGAACCCGGCCCAGACGTTCGGCTGCACCTCGAGATCGCGGTAGCCGGTGATGGTCTCGGGCACCCAGCCCTTGATCCTGGCCGCGCCGACCGAGTCGCCCTGGGCGGCGCGGTTGGCGGCGTCGCGGTCGACGAACGCCCAGCCCTTCTCCACCTCGGCCCAGGCGGCCTCCTCGGTGTGCCGGGCGACGACGTCGATCCGGACCGCGAACTTCGGTGTGCGGCCCAGCTTCTCGGCGTGGGTGCGGACGCCGTCGAACTTGGCCCGCAGGTCGCCGAACGGCTCGAGCCAGGACAGGTAGTAGTCGCTGTGCAGCCCGGCGGCGCCGACCGCGGCTGCCGACGAACCGGAGAAATAGACCTCCGGGAAGGGCTGGCCGGCGAGCCCGGGCGGCAGGGCGGCCCCCGCGGTCCGGAAGAACCGGCCGTCATGGTCGTAGGGCTCGCCGTCCCACACCCCGCGCAGGACGTCGAGGAACTCGCTGGTGCGCGCGTAGCGGTCGTCGTGGTTCACCTTGTCGCCCCACCACAGCTGCGCCGGTCCCCCGCCGCCGCTGATGATGTTATAGACCAGCCGGCCGCCGGTGGCCCGCTGCAGGCTCGCCGACATCCGCGCCGCCTGCACGGGATGCAGGAAGCCGGGCTGGAAGGCGACCATGAACCGGTAGGTGGTGGTCTCGCGGGCCAGCGCCGCCGCCACCGCCCACGGGTCCTCGGTGACCGGGAACGACGGCAGCAGCCCGCCGAGGAACCCCGCCGACTCCGACGCCCTGGCGACCGCAGCCATGTGGTCGATGTAGCCGTAGCCGTCGAGTTCGCCGCCGCGGATCGCGGGCGCGATGTTGCCGGGACCGTGCCCGTTCGCCTCCCCGCGGTTGTAGCGGCGCGGGGTGCGCAGCGACGCGTGGTCGCCCTCCATCCCGATGCGCCAGTAGAAGTCGATGCTCATGCGGTGGCCTCCTGACCAGCCAGGGTGCGTCCGGCCGGGTCGACCAGGTGCAGCAGGTGTTCGCCGGTGCGGTGCAGTTCCTCGATGTGCGGGTGTCCGTCCAGCACGATGCTGTCGACGCCGGCCTCGACGTACTCCGAGAGCCGCTGCGCCACCTGCTCGTAACTGCCGACCAGACCGATCGGTTGCTCGTAGCCGATCTCGGTGAAGCCGGCCCAGCGCCCGCCGCCGAGGTCGAGCGAACGCGCTCCGACGCCGTCGTCGTGGATCTCGTGCCACTGCCGCTCGGCCCGCGCCCAGGCCTCGTCCTCGGTCTCTCGGGCGATGATCGGCAGCTCAAGGCCGGCGCGCACCGTGCGGCCCTGTGCCAGCGACCGGCGCCGCAGGTCGGCCACCGATGCCGCGACCCCGTCGACGGTCTCCACGAACAGGTGCACGTCGCCGTGCCGCGCGGACAGCTCCAGCGCCTGCTCCGAGTCGCCGGACAGGTACACCGTCGGGAACGGCAGCCCGGACAGGATGCCGCGGAACCCGCCGTCGATGACGTCGAAGTAATCGCCGTCGAAGTCGAACCCGGTGCCGTTGAATCCGGCTCCGGCGACCGGGGTCTCGTTCCACACCCCGCGCGCGACGGTGAGGAACTCCGCCGCCCTGGTGTATCGGTCCACGCCGGTGACCCGGTCCCCGCGGGCGCGGGCGTCGGCCTCGTCGGTCTCCACCTGCAACCGCCAGGACAGCCGGCCCCCGGAGAGCCGCTGCAGCGTCGCGGACACCTTCGCCGCGTAGACGGGGGTGCCGAAGGAGGGGTGGAACTCGACGATCACCCGGGAGTGCCTGGTGTCGCGCAGCGCGCCACCGCCGACGATCCACGACTCCTCGCCGAGCGGGTCGTAGGGCGCGAGCACCCCGTCGAGCCCGGACAGTTCGGCCGCGAGCACCACCTGGGCGAGGTCGTCGAAGGGCCCGAAGTTACCGGGGCGCAGGTCCGTCGCCACGGTGGGCACCTGCGGTCCGCCGAACCCGCCACGGTTGCGCGAGCCCGGCGACGCGTGCCTGCCGTCCCCTCGCGAGGGCAGCCGCCACAGGAACTCGGTCATGACGGCACCTTTCCGGCGGCCAGCAGCTCGAGGGCCTGCTGCAGAGGCTCTCGGGCCACCCAGGATTCGAGGTCGAAGTCGGCGGCCAGGAACCCGTGGGTGTAGAGGAACTGCTTCTGGATCCCGATCAGCTCGACGCGCTCGTCGGAGAGCGAGGGGTGCAGGTCAAGGTGGAAGCCCTCCTTGTACGCGGCGACGACTCCCTCCGGGCCGGAAAGGGTTTCGCGGGCGAGCACCTCGCGGACGCGGTCCAGGTTGTCGGCCGCCCAGTCCGCGGCGCGCAGGCTCTGGGCGAGGAAGCCGACCACCAGCTCGGGCCGGGACTCGAGCAGGTCGGCGTGCACGGTGATGGGGCGCGGGGTGCCGTTGTTGACGCGCAGCCGCTTCGCCTCGGTGGCGTCGAGGTCCACCGCGACCCGCAGGCCGTGCTCGCTGGCCACCTCCTTGGCGCGGGCGCCCTTGACGTAGATGGCGTCCACCTCGCCACGCAGCAGCTCGTCGACACCCCAGGTCGTGGTGCGCCGTTGGTCCCGAACGGCGCTGCGCACCTGCGGGTTCCGCTCCACCTCCACCTCGACCGCGGTGACATCGGCGAGGGTGAGGCCGGCAAGGCGCAGCGCGTTCGCGAAGCCGTGCAGGGCCATCGCGCGCGGGAAGCTGCGCGCCTGGTCCTGCGCCCAGGCCGGGATGCCGATCCGCAGGCCGGCCAGGTCGGCGGCGCCCGCGACCGTGGAGTCCGGCCCGACGAGGATGGCCTGCGCTTCGTCGATCCAGGTCAGCCCGATCAGCCGGGTCGGCGAGCCCTGCGCGCGGGCCGCGATCGCGGGGACGTTGCCGCCCTCGCGGACCAGGCCGAGCAGCTGGTGGTCGAAGTGGCGGACGGCCAGCTCCGGGCCTGCGTCCTGCAGGACGCCGAGGCTGACGCCCGCCTGGGCCGCGGTCTCCCCCAGCCAGCCGAGGCTGTGCGCGAGGCCGCTCGCGGTTGGCACGGGGCAGCGGGTGTACCAGAGGGTGTCGAGGGTGGTGTCAACTGCTGCGGTCATCTCGGGCTCCTAAGTGGTTGTGGGGGAAGCGGTGCGGCCGACGCCGAGCTCGGCGAGGAAGGCGGCGCGGTAGCGGAGGGACTCGGGGTCGGTGCGGTCGCGGGGCCTGGCGAGGTCGATGTCGACGTCCACCGCGAACCGGCCCTCGTTGAGGATCAGCACCCGGTCGGCCAGCCGCACGGCCTCGTCGACGTCGTGCGTGACCAGCAGCACCGCGGGGCGGTGCCGGGCCACGAGATCGCCGACCAGGTCCTGCATCTGCAGCCGGGTGAGCGCGTCGAGCGCGGCGAACGGCTCGTCGAGCAGCAGCAGCTCCGGCTCGCGGACCAGGGCCCTGGCCAGCGCGACCCGCTGCGCCTCGCCGCCGGACAGGGTGGCCGGCCACTGCCGCGCCTTGGCCTCCAGGTTCACCTCGGCCAGCGAGCGGGCGGCGCGCTCCCGGTTCTGCGCGGTCCGGCGCTGCCCGACGGTGACGTTGGCCAGCACCCGCTTGGACGGGATCAGCCGCGGCTCCTGGTAGACGGTGGTGCGTTGGCCGGGTACCAGGATCTTTCCTGCGTCCGGCCTTTCGAGGCCGGTGAGCAGCCGCAGCAGCGTCGTCTTGCCGGTGCCGCTCGGGCCGAGCAACACCACGAACTCGCCGCGGTGGATCTCCAGGTCAACACCGTCGAGGACGGTCTTGTCCCCGAACGCCTTGCTGACCCCGCGCAGCGACACGGCGACGGGCTCGCCCGCCCGCCGGTCGCGGGCCGCCGTCGCGGTGCGTTCCCGGACCGCCAGCGGCGGCAACGCGGTATCCTGGGCGCTCATCGGACCGCCACCTGTCCCCGCCAGGGCATCGCGAACTTCTCGATCACCCGGACGATGCCGTCGAAGATCAGGCCGAGCACCGCGTAGAGCACCACGCACAGCACCATGTAGTCGGTGCGGTTGTACTCCTGCGCCAGCGTCACCAGGTAGCCGATGCCCTCCCTGGTGCCGACCTGTTCGGCGGCGATGAGTCCGGTGATGCTGATGGACAGGCAGATTCGCAGCGCCATCAGCACCCCGGGCAGCGCGGCCGGCAGGATCGCGCCGAACACGAGCCGCCATCCCCGCAGGCCGAAGCTCTGGGCGGCCTCGACCATCTTGCGATCCACGTTGCGGACACCGAGGTAGGTGTAGGCGTACATCGGGCCGACGGTGGCCACCGCGATCAGCAGCACCTTGAAGGTCTCGTCGATGCCGAACCAGGCGATGAACAGCGGCACCAATGCCAGGAACGGGATGGCCCGGTTGATCTGCATCGTGGAGTCGATGAGTTCCTCGCCCAGGCTGGACAGTCCGGCGAGCACCCCGAGCGCCAGGCCGATCACGACGCCGAAGAACACGCCGACCGCGGCCCGTTTGAAGGACGCGATGGAGAAGTCGACCAGCTGCCCGGTCTGGTAGAGCTCGGTGAAGGCGCTCCACACCGCGGGCGGTCCGGCGAGGATCTCCTCGGGGATCGCTCCGGTGGCCGAGCCGATCCACCAGGCCGCGACGATCAGTGCGGGCACAAGGAAGCGCAGCGGGATCGACACCCAGGCGGGCCGGGTGCGGCCGGCGCGGTACCGCGGCTCCTCGAGTTCCAGTGTGGTTTGCCCGCCGCCGCGATCCTCCCGCGTCCTCGGCGGGGTCAGCAGCGCCATGTCAGTTCCCGGACTTCGTCGGGGCCGACTGGACCTGGGCGGTCGCGTCCACCTTGGACTGCAGCGGATAGAAGACGTCCTTGGCGGTGAGCGCGCGGATGGTCACACCGTTCTGGAAGAACAGGTCGGCGACCTCCTGCAGGTCCGCCTCGTCGGCCGCGGTCGGGTAGTGCGGGACCGCGGCCCTGCGGCCGAGATCGAGCGCCCGCTCGAGCCGCTCGCCGGACAGCGCTCGCGGGCCCGCCTTCTCGAAGACGTTCTGGTAGTCCTCCGGGTTGCTGCGCTGCCGCTCGGTCAGCGCCTGCAGGGTCTCGAGGTACTTGGCCGCGACGTCGGGGCGCTCCTCGAGCACCGCGGTGCGGAACGCGACGATCGTGTTGTCCTTGGAATCGATGCTGGCCTCGGTGGCGATCTCCACCACGCCGTCGCGGGCCTTGGCCTCCTGGTAGGGGTCGTTGAACGAGGCCCACGCGTCCACCTGGCCGGTGGAGAAGGCCGACGCGGCGTCGGAGGGCTGCAACGGCACCCGCTCGACCTGGTCGAACGGGATGTTGGCCCGGCGCAACGCCTTCAGGGTGATGTACTCGCCCTTACCCGCGGGGTTCACCGCGATGCGCTTGCCGACGAGGTCCTTGACCTCCTTCACCCCCGAGCCAGGGGACGCGATGATGCCGCTCTGGTCCTGGTCGACCGGGTCCGCGACGGCGATGATCCGCACCGCGACGTCCTTGGACAGCGCGCCGACCACCGGGCTGTACGCACCGCCGGAGACGTCGAGCTGACCGGCGTTGAACAGCTTGAGGTTCGCGCTGAACGCGGGCGGCGCCTTCACCCACTCGACCTTCGCGCCGAGCGGGGCCAGCGCCTCGTCGAACGTGCCGTCGCGCTTGCCGACCGCGAGCGGTCCGGCGTTGCCGGGGTCGGTCACCTTGAGCACGAACGTCGGCTCGGCGGAGCCGGCGGCGTCCGCGGGGGCCTCGGAGTCCGACCCGCAGGCGGCAACCAGGGCGACGACGGGGAGAAGCGCGAGCGCGAGGCGCGCTCGGGGAAGTCGGCGGTTGCGGGACATCGGGGGCTCCTGTTCGAGAGGCTGGTCGATCTACGCCCCGAAAACTAGGCCAGCTAAACCCCACCGGATAGGTATAGTTTTCCGTTGATTGGAAATGTTGACAGATGCGGGGTCCGGCAGGTTGCGCTCGGACCACCAGCACTGCTGCCGAATACTTGCCGCCGGATACCGACGCCACCCGGACCCATCGGGGCAGCTTTCCTAATAATGGAAAGCTCTCGGCCCCGCCGCACGTGTTAGCGTCGCGACGTGGAGACCCCCTCAGACCTCAACCCCACGGCGACCGGCTCCGTGCAGACCGTCGCCCGCGCCCTGTCGGTGCTCGGCTGCTTCCGCGGCGGCGACGAGCTCGGGGTGTCCGAGGTGGCCCGCCTCCAGGGGCTCGCGGTCAGCACCACGCACCGACTGCTCGCCGCCCTCGTCGACGCGGGCTTCCTCGACAAGGACGCGGAGTCGAGCCGGTACCGTCTCGGCGGCGCGCTCGCGGAGTACGGCCAGATCGCCTACCGGCAGCACCGCATCTACCTCGCCGAGCCGCACCTCGAGCAGCTCGCCACCACCACCGGCGCGAGCGCCTCGATCGCGACGCGATACGGCAACGACGCCGTGCTGCTCGGCACCAGCCGGTGGCGGGAGGCCGACGGCCACCAGCTGCAGGGGGTCCGGCTGCCGCTGCACGCCAGCGCGCTCGGCAAGGCCCTGCTGGCGTGGTCCCAGGTCACCGACGACGAGCTGGGCCGGCTGCCCTACGAAACGGGTACGGCGCGTTCGGTTCCCGGGCCACAGGAGCTGGGCAAGGAGCTGGCCCTGACCCGCGAGCGGGGTTACGCCTTCAACGACGAGGAGCTGGCCGCCGGGTACCGGACGATCGGCGTCCCGATCGTCGGGGACGACGGTCTCGCCCGGTTCGCGCTGGGACTGCGCGGGCCGACCGAGCTGATGATCGCCGAACGGGTGCCCTTCTTCGTCGAACTGGCCAGGGTCACCGCCCGCGAGATCGCCGCCGTCATGCAGTGACGCTGCGGCGAATTCAGCAGAGGGCGTTACTGAGCAGGGCGAGGGTGTCGACCTCCTGCGGCGGCGCCTGGGTGACGGTGATCGCCGCGGCCCGGCCGTCCTCGGTGGCACCGGAGAGCGTGTGGAATCCCGGGATGTCGCCGGAGTGCCCCCAGAAGATCTTGCCGCAGGACAGTTTCGCCGACATCAACCCGAGCCCGTAGGACATGCCGGGCTGATCCATCGGCACGATGTCGGTCATCGCGGCCCAGGACGCCTCCGAGGTGAGCCGGCCCTCGACCAGCGCGCGCAGGAACGTGGTCAGGTCCGGCCCGCTCGAGACCATCGCGCCCGCGGCCCACGGGCCGGACGGCTCGGTCGCCGTCATCTCGACGATGGTGCCCCCGTCCGACTCGTAGCCGGACGGGTGCCGTCCGCGGATCTGCTTCTCCCCCGTCCCTGGCAGGTAGGTGTCGGTCAGCCCCAGCGGCCCGGTGATCCGGCTCGCGAGCTCGTCCTCGACCGTGTTCCCGGTGACCTTCTCGACCAGCATCCCGTTCACCAGGTAGTTGGTGTTTGTGTATTTCATCCGCTCACCGGGGCGGAACTGTGCGGGGTGCGCCATCGCCATGGCGAGCAGGTCCTGGCGGGTGAACCGTTCGCCGCTGCCGAGATAGGTCTGCGTGATGCGCGGGTCATCGGAGTACTCGGGCAGGCCGCTGGTGTGCTGCAGTAGCTGCCGGACCGTGATCGCCCCCGGGTCGACACCCTCCGCGACCAGTGCGCCGGGCAGATAGCGATCGATGGGGGCATCGAGCTCGACCTTCCCCTCGTCGACCAGCTGCATCACGATGGCCGCCACGAATGTCTTGGTGACACTGCCGATCCGGACCTGCGCGCCGGCCGGGATCTGCTCGGCGGTCACCCGGTCGCCCACCCCGCTGCGCAGCTCCACCGTCTCGCCTGGAACGGACAGGGTCGCGACCGCGCCGCCCACGGTCGAGCGGACCAGTTCGTCCAGGTCGGCCTGCACGGCCGCACGATTGGGAAAGCTGTTGACCACCACGGGATCCGAGGTGTCCGAACATCCGGCGAGCAGGAGGACCGAGATACCGACCGCGACCGCAGCAGATTTCATGCCCCGACCCTATGGCGCGAGAACCGTTCGGCGCATCCGGATTTACCCTGATATCGCCGCCGTCACACCCTCACCTCAGCCGCGAAGGTACGCCAGCACCGCCAACACCCGACGATGTCCGCTGTCGGAGGCGGACAGCCCGAGCTTGGCGAAGATGTTGCCGATGTGCTTGCTCACCGCGGTCTCGCTGACCACGAGCCGGCCGGCGATGGTGCCGTTGTCCAGGCCCTCGGCCATCAGGCCGAGCACCTCGGACTCGCGTGGGGTCAGCGAGCGGATCGGGTCGTCGGACCGCCTGCGGCTCATCAGCTGCGAGATCACCTCGGGGTCCATCACCGTGCCGCCCGCGGCGACCCTCCGCAGCGCGTCGGTGAACTCGGCGACCCGGCCGACGCGCTCCTTGAGCAGGTACCCCATCCCGTTCGCGCCCTCGGCGAGCAGCCTGCCCGCGTACCGGTCCTCCACGTACGCGGAGAGCACCAGCACCGGGAACCCCGGCCTGCGCCGTCGCGCCTCCTCGGCCGCCTTGAGCCCCTCGTTGGTGAAGGTCGGCGGCATCCGGACGTCGAGCACCGCGGCATCCGCGGAATCCAGCACCTCCAGGAAGGACTCGGCGTTGTCCACCGCGGCGACGACCTCGAAGCCCTCCCCGCGCAGCAACAGCGCCAGACCCTCGCGCAGGAGGGCATCGTCCTCGGCGATCACGATCCGCACGGCAGCTCCACCTTCAGCGTCGTCGGCCCGCCCTCGGGGCTGGCCAGTTCCATCGTTCCCTCGAAGGCCTCGGCCCTGCGCCTGATCCCGCTCAGCCCGCCGCCCGCCCGCTCGACCGCTCCCCCGTGCCCGTCGTCGGTGATCGCGATCCGCAGCACCTCGCCGGAATCCCGGTCGGCCGTGCACAGGCGGACGGTCACCCCGCCCGCGCCGCCGTGCTTGACCACGTTGGTCAGTCCCTCGGCCACCACGAAGTACGCGGCCGACTCCACCGCGACCGGCGCCCGTCGCAAGCCGCCCAGGTCCAGCACGCACGGCACCGCGCACCGGCCCGCCAGCGCCGAGACCGCACCCTCGAGCCCGAGCTCGTCGAGGATCGGCGGGTAGATGTCGTGCACGATGGTGCGCAGGCCCGCGAGCGCGTCGGCGGCCGCGTCCTGGGCCCGAAGCAGCTGCGGCAAGGCCTGTTCCGGATTCGTCCGCAGCGACCGTTCCGCGATACCCAACATCATCCCCCCCCCGACGAGCCGGTTCTGGGCGCCGTCGTGCAGGTCCCGTTCGATCCGGCGGAGCTCCGCGGCGTGCGCGTCGAGGGCGGCCGCGCGGCTCGCGGTCAGCGCGCTGACCCGCTCCACCAGCCGCGACTCCCGAGTTGGCGCCAGCAGCCGCACGGCCAATCCGCACACCCCGCGCGCCATCAGCGGGGTCAGCCACAGCGCCAGCGCGCCGTAGGCGACACCGACCAGCGGCATGGCCGCAGCCCCCCACCACGATGTCACCGGGTAGATGTTGGTGACCGGCTCGTCGGCGGGCATCAACTGCCAGTACGCCGGGATCAGCAGGGAATTGACCGCACCGGCGGGGAGCGCGACCGCGAGCAGGCCCGCGACGGGCGCGATCAACGCGTGCGCCGCGAGCCAGCCTGCGTCCCGACGGGTCGAGGCCGCGGTCGCCAGTCGCCGCAGGTCCTCGAACGTCGGGTCGGCCGGGATCGGCAGGTATCGCTCGGGCAGCACCTCGCCCGAGAACCACCCCGCCCGGCGCCGGGCCAGCCCGGTCCACCATCGCAGCAGCCGCACCGCCCTCGGTGCCAGCAGCAGGCCCGGCCCGAACAGCAGGAAGATCATCAGCACCAGCCCGGCGACCAGCAGCGCCATCGACGCCATGCCCGCGACACCCTCCGCCGCCAGATAGCGCAGCGCACGCCACCAGCTCCGCAGCCGCCCGGTCCTCGCCATGCACCCAGCATGCCGCACCCCCGTGGGCGCTGTCGGTATAGCCAGCCACACCATGGATTCGGTAGCGCGCGGGATCGTCCGCCGCCGCGGCCGTCCATAGCGTCGACATCCATGAGCACACAGGTTCTGAGCCCGCCCGTCGCCGCCGTCCGACTCGAGCAGGTCAGCAAGAGGTACGGGTCCGGCCCCGCCGGAGTGACCGCGCTGCGCGGCATCGACCTCACCCTGCCCCGCGGGGCCTTCACCGCCGTCATGGGCCCGTCGGGCTCCGGCAAGAGCACCTTCCTGCACTGCGCGGCCGGCCTCGACCAGCCGACGTCGGGCTCCGTCTGGCTCGGTGACACCGACATCTCCCGGCTCAAGCCCAAGGCGCTGACCGTGTTCCGGCGCGACCACGTCGGCTTCGTCTTCCAGGCATACAACCTGCTGCCCGCGCTGTCGGTGGAACAGAACATCACCCTGCCGCTGCTGCTGGCCGGTCGCGGCGCCGACCCCGGCTGGCTCGACTTCGTGACCGGCGCCGTCGGCCTGGCGGATCTGCGCGGGCGCAGGCCCGCGGAGCTGTCCGGCGGCCAGCAACAACGGGTCGCGATCGCGCGGGCCCTGGTGACCCGGCCCGATGCCGTGTTCGCCGACGAGCCGACCGGCGCACTGGATTCACGGACCGGCCGCCAGGTCCTCGAACTGCTCCGCCGTACCGCCGAGGAGCTCGGGCAGACCGTCGTGATGGTCACCCACGATCCGATCGCCGCCTCGTACGCCGACCGGGTGCAGTTCCTCGCCGACGGTGCCTTCGTCGGTCACCTGGACCGGCCGAGCGCCCAGCAGGTCGCCGACCACATGACCCATCTCGGGGAGTGGTGACCCGATGAGATCGCTTGCAGGCGCGAATATTCGCGCGCACCGCGGCGGGTTCGTCGGCATGTTCGTCGCGGTGTTGTTCGCCGCGATGCTCGTCACCGGTCTCGGCGTTCTCAT
The DNA here is from genome assembly GCF_000686785.1 of Rhodococcus sp. UNC363MFTsu5.1. Taxonomy (NCBI): domain Bacteria; kingdom Bacillati; phylum Actinomycetota; class Actinomycetes; order Mycobacteriales; family Nocardiaceae; genus Rhodococcus; species Rhodococcus sp. UNC363MFTsu5.1. Next base: position 28,633 of record NZ_JMLO01000025.1, on the reverse strand, counting down.
CGAGTCCGGGATCCGCGGCGGGATCGAGCCACAGCGCTACGCCGGCGCCGACGTCGTCGTCGGCGGCACGCAGTCGCTCGTCGTCGAGGAGGACATCGACCAGCCGTTCGCGGAGCGGGCGCCTCTGGCGGCCGACATCGTGGGCGAACTGGAGTCGATTCCCGGCGTGGCCCGGGCCGTCCCCGACCTCAGCGTTCCGCTCACGTGGTCGGGCAGGCCGGTGCAGGCGCACGGCTGGGCCTCCGCCGCGCTGACGCCCTACGAGATCCGGGAGGGACGGGCACCGAACGGTGCGGGCGAGGTCGTGGTGGACGGCGCCGAGCAGGCCCGCATCGGCGACCGGATCTCGTTGGCGCACGGCGGCATCGCCGACGACTACACCGTGGTCGGCGTCGCGGGCGCGAACCCGACCCCGGACCGGGCCGCACACGTGTTCCTGTCCGACGGCCAGGTCCATTCGCTGTCACCGCGTTCGGGCAACATCGACACCGTCGGAGTCACGGCGGCCGACGGCGTCACGGCTACCGCGCTGGCCGAGCGGATCCGCGAGCGGCTGCCCGAGGTCGAGACGTACACCGGACGGGCCCGCGGCGACGCCGAGTTCCTCGACGCGGGCGGCGCGCGAACCGAACTGGTGATGATCGGCATCTCATTCGCCGGGACCGCGGTGATGATCGCCATGTTCGTGGTGGCCAGCACGCTGTCGCTGTCGATCCAGCAGCGCAGGCGCGAGTTCGCACTGCTCCGCGCGGTCGGCGCGACCCCGGGTCAGATTCACCGGCTCGTCGGGCGCGAGGTGATGCTGGTCGCGGGCGTCGCCGCGGTCGCGGGCACCGTCCCCGGCTACGTCCTCGCCGGCTACCTGCGGTCTCGCTTCGCGGGAGCGGGACTGCTGCCCGCCGACTTCGCGTTGGCCCTCGGCCCGCTGCCCGCCGTCGCGGCCGTGGCCCTGAGCCTGATCACCGCACGGGCGGCCGCGGCCATCGCCGCGCGCAGGCCCGCCAGGATCAATCCGATCGACGCGCTGGCGGAGGCATCGGCCACCCCGGCCCGCCTAGGCCGCGGACGGACGATCACCGGGCTGGTCCTCGGCACGGCGGGTCTGGTGATCTCTCTGCTGCCCGCCGTGATCGGGGGCCAGGCGGCGCTCGCGGGCGCAGGGGGTGCCGCTGTACTGCTGATGATCTCGGTGGGACTGCTGGGGCCGCGCCTGGTCAGCGGCGCGGTGGCCGCGCTCGGCGGGCCGCTGCGCCGGTCGGGATCGCCCGCCCTGTTCCTGGCGGCCGCGAACACCCGCGGCAACGCCCGCCGCCTCGCCGCGGCCATCACCCCGCTCGCCCTGGCGATCGCGATCGGGTCGGTGCAGATCTTCGTCCAGAGCACCGTCGCGGCGGAGGCGGCCACCCAGTCGAGGGAGGGTGTCACCGCGGACTTCCTCGTCACCGGCACCGGGTCGGGACTGTCCCCCGCAGCCGTCGACGCGATCGGCCGGACGCCCGGCGTCGGGGCGGCGAATCCCATTGCCCGCAGCCAGGTCTACGCCCCGCGCTTCGACGGCGAGTCCACCACCACCGAGCGGTATGCGGCGCAGGGCGTCGACCCGGCCGCGACCGTCGCGACGATGGATCTGGAGGTCGAGTCCGGCAGCATGGACGCGCTGGCCGGACCGGGCACGGTCGCGCTGAGCAGCGACGCCGCCCAGACGCTCGGCGTCGGGCTCGGGGAGACCGCCACGCTCTACCTCGGCGACGGCACCGCGGTCAGCCCCACCGTCGTCGCGACCTACGGGCGCGGGCTCGGATTCGGCGACATCACCTTCGCGAACGAGGTCGTGCGCGCCCACACCACGAGCGGCCTGGACGACAGCGTGCTGGTGCGGGCCGAGCCCGGCAGGCGGTCCGAGGTCGGCGCCGCACTGACCGCGGCTGGTTACGCCGTCATCGACCGCGACGGGCTCGGCGCGGCGGGCGAATCCGAGCGCAGCGCGCAGTCCTGGACGAGCCTGATCGCGCTGTCGGTGCTGCTGGCCTACCTGGCGGTGGCGGTGGTGAACACCCTCGTGATGGCGACGGCCGAGCGTGGCCGGGAGTTCGCGTTGCTGCGACTGGTCGGATCGAGCCGCAGGCAGGTGCGCGCGATGATGCGCGCCGAGGCGGTGATGGTGGTGACGATCGCGTCGGTGGTCGGCACGCTGACCGCGCTGCCGCCGCTGGTGGGGGTCAGCCTCGGGGTCTCCGGGCAGCCGATCCCCGCCGTCTCCCCCGTCACCTACGCGGCGATCATCGCCGTCACCGTGACACTGGGACTGCTCGCGCTCGCGATACCGACCCGCGCGAGGCTGCGCGCCGACCCGGTCGCGGCGATCTCCTCCCGGGAGTAGGACCCGTCGCGCCCGGCACCGTCCCGCGGTGCCGGGTGCGCGGCTCCGGTGCACGAGTGCTGTCTCAGGTCGGTGGGATCGGCCGGAAGGCGCGGAGCTCGTCCCGTCCCGGCCTGACCACCCCGGCCGAGGATTCCATCACCTCGTTCCACGCGCCGGGAAGCTCGCGCAACGGTTCGGAGACCACGAACCGGGTCTCCCCACCCAGCTGGTGGAGGACGGGCACCTCCGGGTGGAGTTCCCGCAGCCTGGAGATCTCGGTCGAGAAGAACAGCGACCTCGATTGCCCCTCGGTCGAGTAGCGGAAGATCCAGGTGGATTCGCCGTCCGTCGTCGCGACCGTCATCTGGACCGGATGGTCGACTCCGTGGGCACGGCCGACGTCCTCGACGAGACCGACGGCCCTGGCGACTGCGTCGAAGGGGTCCTCGGTGAGCCCGAAGGTCAGGGCGAGGAAGAACAGCGTCTCGGAGTCCGTCGACCCCTCGAGGTCCGGGAACAGTGCGGGGTCGATCGCGGTCACCAGGTCGCGCCGGGTCTCGTGGAACCCGCGGAGGGCGCCGTTGTGCATCCACAACCAGCGCCCGTGCCGAAACGGATGGCAGTTGCTGCGCTGCACCGCGGTCCCCGTCGACGCCCGGACGTGCGCGAAGAACAGCGGAGTGCGGAGCTGACCGGCGATCTCGCGCAGATTCGAGTCGTTCCATGCCGGTTCGATGCTCTTGAACACCGCCGGTTCGGCGCCCTCGCCGTACCAGCCGATGCCGAAGCCGTCGCCGTTCGTGGTCGTGGCGCCGAGCCGGGAGTGCAGGCTCTGGTCGATCAGTGAGTGTTCAGGCCGGAACAGCAGGTCCTCCGCGAGGATCGGCTCTCCCGAGTAGGCCATCCACCTACACATACCTCAATTGAACACCGAACTCCGCCCGTCGTGCTCGGTCGTTCGCGGGGTCAGCTGACGCGTGCCCGGCCAGGGGCGACCGCGAGGGCGGCGGTGATGGGTTCGGGCGGCCCCGCGAGTCGACGCCTGCGGCGCCGGATCGCCTTCTCCGCCTCGATCACGACCGGGACGATCAGTGCCCAACCGATGCAGGCGAGCCACTGCCCACCCGTCAGGGACGTCGTCATGAGCAGGTTCTGGAGAAAGCCGGTCTCGACCGCGAACACGGTGACGATGATCGGGACGGACAGGATCTTCAGCGCGCCGAGCACGGGTGCGGCGAGGCCGGACTCGGGGTCACGCCTCATGACCAGGCCGCTGAGGACCGAACCGAACGACAGCACCACGAACGCCGTCGTCATCGGTACGCTCGCCTCGGTCGAACTCATCGGACCGGGGGCCAGGAGCATCGCCGCGAGGGTGACGGCGAACTGGAGGATCCCGTACGCGAGCCACTGGATGAACGCCTTCCGGTGTGCGATCGGGAGTTTCGGATCCCGGGGCGGTTTGCTCATCAGGTCCGGCGGCAGCGGGTCGAGCATGATGACGGCGACCGGGAACAGGGTGACGAAGAAGTTCTGGAACAGCACCATCAGCGGGGTGAGCGCGATGCCGTCGTTGATGTCGAACACGCTCGCGACGAGAAACAGCAGCACCAGCGCCAACAGCTTGGCCATCTGGTAGCGGACGTACGACACGATCTTCTCGTAGATGCCGCGACCGAGGCGGATCGCGGTGACCAGCGTCCCGAAGTTGTCGTCGGTCAGCACCATCCGTCCTGCCTGCTTGGTGACCTCGCTTCCCGACCCCATCGCCACCCCGATGTCCGCCTTCTTCAGCGCGGCGGCATCGTTGACGGCGTCGCCGGTCATGGCCACGATTGCGCCGCCCTGCTGCATGATGTCGGCCAGACGCAGCTTGTCCTGCGGCGTGACGCGGCCGAAGACGTGGAGTTCCGGCAGGGCCGCCGTCAGTTCCTCGTCCGTCATGGCCTGGAGTTCGGCGCCGCCGATCGCGCCAGGCCCGAGCCCCAGTTCGGCGCCGATCGCGGCTGCGGTGATCGCGTGGTCGCCGGTGATCATGCGGACGTCGATACCCGCCGCGTGGGCGGTGCGCACGGCATCGATCGCCTCCGGCCGAAGCGGGTCGATGATCCCCACCATGCCGACGAACGTGAGGTCCTCGACGAACGACATCGGGTCCGCGGTCACGGCCTCCTCCCGACCGTCGAGCAGCCGGGTGGCAAAGGCCAGCACGCGAAGCCCCTTCTCCGACATCGCACGGTTCGCGGCCGTCAGCTCGCCCCTGACCTCGGCCAATGGCACCACCTCCCCACCGGGGACGAACGCGGTCGCGCACCGCTCCAGGACCACGTCGGGCCCGCCCTTGACCAGCTCCACGAATCGCGTGTCGCCGCGGGCATGGAGGTGATGGAAGGTCGCCATGAACTTGTACGCGGAATCGAACGGCACCTCGGCCACACGCGGATAGGTCTGCCGGGTCAGCGGGGCGTCGACGCCCATCTTGGCCGCGAGCACCACCAGCGCGGCCTCGGTCGGATCGCCGACGACCTCCCCCGTGTCGGAGACGGTGGCATCGCTGTCCAGACACAACCCGTAGGCGAGCAGGGTGAAGTCCGGAACCACCTCCCCCGCAACGTGTGCGATCGTCCCGGCCTTGCCATAGCCCTCGCCGTCCACCGCGAACCACCGACCGTGAAAGTACAGCGAGCGCACCGTCATCTGATTCATGGTCAGCGTGCCGGTCTTGTCGGAGTTGATCGCGCTCGTGGCACCGAGGGTCTCGACATCGTTGAGGTTCTTCACGATCGCCTTCGCCTCGGCGAGCTGGCGCGCCCCGTAGGCCAGCATCGCCTGGACGAAGGTCGGCATACCGGTCGGGATGGCCGAGACAGCCATCGAGATGCCGAGCAGCAGTAGCGTTGTCAGGCTCTGCCCGCGCAGCACACCGAGGATCACGATGATCGCCACGGCCGTCCAGGCGATGACGGACAGCACCTTTGTCAACGAGTTCAGCTCGCGCTGCAGCGGGGACCTGCTCGGCGCGACGGCCGAGAGCATCGACGCGATCAGGCCCATCTGGGTGCGCATGCCGGTCTCCGTGACCACCATGGTGGCGGTGCCGCGGGTGACCGAGGTGTTCTGGAACACCATGTTGCTGCGGTCGCCGAGAGCGACGTCGGCGGTGTCGAGCGTCCCGGGATCCTTTGCGATCGGTGCACTCTCACCGGTCAGCGCCGCCTCCTGGGTCTCGAGGGTGGCCGACCGCAACAGTCGACCGTCCGCGGGGACGATGTCGCCCGACTCGAGCGCGACGATGTCGCCCGGCACGAGGTCGGTCGCGTCGAGCTGGGTCAGGACCCCGTCGCGCATCACCCGGGCCTGCGGCGTCTGCATCTTCGCGAGCGCGTCCACGCTGGCGCGGGCCTTCAGTTCCTGCTGCGTGCCCAGCACGATGTTGAGCACGACGAGCGCCGCGACCACGATCGCGGTCGGCACCTCGCCGATGATCACGCTGACGACCGCCACCGCGACCAGCATCAGGTTCATCGGGTCCGTCAGCTGCAGCAGTGCGATCGCCCACGTCGAGGGCGCCGGCTCGGCCGCGATCTCGTTGCCCCCGTATCGCCGCCGCCGCGCGTCGACCTCGGTCTCCGTCAGACCCGATCGCGGGTCGGTGCCGAGCGCCGCGACGACGGTGTCTGCGTCCTCGGCGTGCCATGTTTCGCCGGATTCGGCGGTGGCGCGTTGGCGGACCTGGTCGGGTGTTGGTTCCGTGGTGGCCATGACCGCTGCTCCTCGCCGGGTACTCGGAAACGTCAGTAAGGAGTGGGAATCCAGTGCAGCGCCAGCGCAGGCGCGCGATAGTCGCCGGGGCTCTGCCGCTTCGGCAGGGTGACGTCGGGACGCTCGAGCGGCGTGTACGGGATCTGGCTGAGCAGGTGACTGATGATGTTGAGCCGCCCACGCTTCTTGTCGTCGTTGAGCGCGACGAACCACGGCGCCAAGCCGGAATCGGTGAACCGGAACATCTCGTCACGGGCTCGCGAGTAGTCGTACCAGCGGCTGTAGGACTTCAGATCCAGCGGGGAGAGCTTCCAGGTCTTCCGCGGATCTTCGATGCGACTCTGTAGGCGCATCGTCTGTTGCTCCTCGCTCACCTCGAGCCAGTACTTGAGCAAAATGACCCCCGACTCGACGATCACGCGCTCGACCGCCGGGATGAGCTCGAGGAACTTCTGAGCCTGTTCCTCCGTGCAGAATCCCATGACGCGTTCGACGCCGGCCCGGTTGTACCAGCTGCGGTCGAAGATGACGACCTCCCCGGCGGCGGGCAGATGCGGCACGTACCGCTGAAAGTACATCTGCGACTTCTCCCGCTCGGTCGGCGCGGGCAGGGCCACCACCCGGAACACCCGTGGGCTGACGCGTTCGGTGATCGTCCTGATGACCCCGCCCTTCCCGGCGGTATCGCGGCCCTCGAAGAGGATGCAGACCCTCGCCCCTGTCGACTTGACCCACTCCTGCAGCGCGACCAGTTCCGCGTCGAGCACCTTGAGATGGCGGCGGTATTCCTTGTTCGACATCGGTGGGGCATGTTCCGCGGCGGACGAGTCGATCAGCTCTCCGGCCTCGGCAGGCTGCCGCCCGGTCTGCTCGGATCGCTTCTTGGACTTCGTGTGCTTGGATTTGCCCACCGGCTCTCCCTCGGCCGTCCGCTCGTGCGTACTCGTCCGGTCCTCACCCGGTTCGCCGACAGCAGGACCGCGACACCGAGGTGCGCGGCCCTGCGACCGGAGTAGTCACCAAATCATCCTGCTTTCCATTGTGTTCCGGGTCAGACTGCTTGCGGCTTCCAGGTCGACACCGCCCAGATGACCACGACGTCGAGGGCGATGATCAGCACCGACCACCACGGGTAGTAGGGCAGCCACATGAAGTTGGCGATGATCGAGATCGAGGCGATCACGATCGCCGCCACCCGTGCCCATCCGGCCCCGGTGAACAGCGCGACGCCGATCACGCCGACCAGGACGCCGAGCACGATGTGGATCCAGCCCCACGTGGTGAGGTCGAACTTGTAGGTGTACTCCACGCCGACGATGAAGACCTCGTTCTCGGCCACCGCGGCGATCCCCTGGATGAGCTGGATGATGCCCACTGTCACCAGGATGACGGCCGCCCCCATCGACGTGCCTGCCGCGACGCCCTGTTCGGCCGGCGACTTCTCAGACATGACGGTCCCCTTCCTCGCAACCGAATGGTGCTATGTCCCCATTGTCCGCTTCCTGCACCGCGTTCATCGCGGATTCGAGGTTCGAATCCCGCTGACCCGGGCAGCGCCCCCGGTGTGCGATCCGTGCCTGTCCCGAGTCCCTATTGAGTCTTGACCGCCGTGGACAGCCGGGCAGACGATGAGTCGATGACCGGCGATGACGAATTGCTTCAAGTCGAGCACGTCATCGCGCGACTGATCGCTCGCTACCCCGCCGAATCGCCTGCGGACATCGAGCACACCGTGTGGACGATCCATCAGCGCTTCGCCAACGGCAAGGTCCGCGACTTCGTGCCCCTGCTCGTCGAGAAGGCGGCCCGGCGGCAGATCGCGGACCGGGTGACCGCCAAGACGGCCATGGGCGAGCGCGACGACGCCGCGCCATTCGATGGCCTTGTTTCCTAGCCGCGCGGCCCTCCCAGGTGAGATGCTGGCAGCGTCGCTCAACACTCGAATACCGTTCTGACCACGACCATCTTCAAGGAGAGAGGTCCTGCAGTGAACGACAACGAATTCGACGAAGTCGGGCCCATCGACTATCTCGTGGTGGAGTTCCCCGCCGACCGGCCGCCGGACGGGTCGGCGCTGCCGATGCTCCGCGATCTGGTCGACAACGGCATCATTCGCGTGCTCGATCTCGTGTTCGTCCGCAAGAACACCGACGGATCGCTGGCGGGAATCGCGATCGACGACCTCGGCCTCGAGGGCGGCGTGGACGTGACGCTGTTCGCGGAGGCGTCGTCGGGGCTGGTGAATCGAAGCGACGTCGAGGAGGCCGGTGCCATCCTCGAACCGGGCTGCTCCGGAGCCATTCTCGTCTACGAGAACCTGTGGGCCGCCCCGTTCGCCACCGCGCTGCGCCGCGGCGGCGCGCAACTCGTGGCCTCGGGCCGCATCCCCCTCCAAGGCATCATGGCGGCACTCGACTCGCTCGATGCCGACAGCTGAAGACGAAGGAGCACACCATGCCTGGACTTCTCCGTGGCGTCGCGCGTACCGCCGTCGTGGCCGGGACCGCGACCGCCGTCTCGAATCGGGTTTCCCGCAGGCAGGGTCAGCGGTGGAACGCCGAACAAGCCCAACAGGCTCCCCCGCCCCAGCCCCCGCCCCCGCCCGCAGCCGCACCACCTTCTGGCGGCGTCGATCGTCTCGCCGCCTTGCAGCAGCTCGGTGAGCTGAAGGCCCAGGGTGTGCTCACCGAGGACGAGTTCAACGCCGAGAAGGCCAGAATCCTGGCCTCCTGACCGCACAGCGGCGCCCAGGAAAATCGCTCGCGCGGCCGCCGCGGGGACGCTAGCGTCGGGACATGTCTCCTCCATATTGAAAGAACCCCGACATGACTGCGACGACGGCCACGGCCGCACGCCGGTACACACCCCTGGTCCTGATCAACCTCGCCACGCTGCTCTCGGCGACCGGAAACGGCATCACCATCGTCGCGCTGCCGTGGCTGGTCCTCGCACAGACCGGCCGGGCCACCGACGCCGCCGTCGTCGCAGGCGCCGCCACCCTGCCGCTGCTGCTCTCGAGCCTGTTCTCCGGCACGGTGGTCGACCGGTTCGGCCGCCGCCGCACCTCGCTGGTCTCCGACTTCCTGTCCGCGGTGTCGGTGGCCCTGATCCCGGTGATGGCCGCGACGGTCGGGCTGTCGGTTGGCATCATCGCGGCGCTCGCCGCCCTCGGCGCCGCCTTCGACCCGGCCGGCATCTCGGCCCGCGAATCCATGCTGCCGGCCGCGACGAGGGAGGCCCGGTGGTCGTTGGACCGGGTCAACAGCCTGTACGAGGCCAACTACAACGTCGCGTACCTGATCGGCCCCGGCATCGGCGGCGTGCTGATCGCCACGGTGGGTGCGGTGAACACCCTGTGGGTGACGTCCGTCTGCTTCGCCCTCTCGATCCTCACCATCGCCTTCCTCCGACTCGACGGCGCGGGCACACCCGACCGCGAGACCCGGCCGGAATCGATGTGGAGCGGCACGCTCGAGGGCCTGAAGTTCGTGTGGCACAACCGATTGCTGCGCACCCTCGCCCTTGTCGACATGGCGATCGTCGCGCTGTACATGCCCGTGGAGAGCGTGCTCTTCCCTGTCTACTTCACCGAACGCGGGGAGCCGGCGCAGCTCGGCTGGGTGCTGATGGCGATGAGCATCGGCGGCGTGATCGGCGCCCTGACCTACGGCGCGCTCGCCGCCCGCGTCAGGCGCCGGACCCTCATGCTGCTGGCGGTGACCGCGCTCGGCGGATGCATGATCGGCATGGCGTTCCTGCCTGCTCTGTGGGTGACGCTCACGCTGGCACTGCTGGTGGGCCTGGTGTTCGGGCCCGTCGGCCCGATAGCGAACTACGCGATGCAGACCCGCAGCCCCGAGCACATGCGCGGCCGCGTCGTCGGCGTCATGACCTCAACCGCGTACGCCGCGGGCCCGCTCGGCTACCTGCTTGCTGGCCCGTTGATCGACGCCGTCGGCCTGCGGATCACCTTCTTCGCGCTGGCGATCCCGGTCCTGGTGATCGCCGCGGTCTGCTTCACGCTGCCCGCTTTGCGCGATCTGGACGCACCGGTGCCCGATTCGGTCGACACTCGAATCCACTAGAGGGTGAGAGAGGAACGCCATGACGCACTACCTGCTCAGTGTCTACCAACCCGACGGACCGGTGCCCGCGCCGGAGATCCTCGAGGTGATCATCGAGGACATCGAAGCCCTCAACCAGGAACTCAAGGCCGCGGGCGCGTTGGTGTTCTCCGGGGGTCTGCACCCGCCGGAGAAGGCGACGGTCCTGCGGCCGAAGAGCGGCGAGGTGCTCGTCACCGACGGCCCGTTCGCGGAGGCCGCGGATCATCTCGGCGGATTCACGATCATCGAGGCGCCCGACCTCGACGCCGCGCTCGGCTGGGGACGCAAGCTGGCGGCCGCGACCACCCTGCCCATCGAGGTCCGGCCGTTCCAGCAAGGTCCCGAGGACTGACGCGCGAGCGGGGCGATCAGGCGCGGGTCAGCGCGTGACGATCAGCAGGAAGCCGCCGCCGCCCGGCTCGATCTTGGTGTCCAGCGTCAGCTCGGGCGCGAGCCGGGAGAGCCGGTCCAGCAGCCAGGCGGACGCGTCCTCGGCGTCGGACTTCGAGGGGCACCGCGCGACGGCGACCCGTCCTGGCTTGCGGGTGAGCTGCTCGACCACCCCGATGATCGGCGCGGGATCGATCACGAACAGCGCGTCCGACCACGGCACCACCGGCTTGATCGCGCCCTTCTTGGTGTTGCAGGCGCGGTGCGCGAGCCGCTCCGGGCCGCCCTTGCCCTTCTTGGCGGTGTTGATGCTGTCGATGCTCGGACCGCGCGGGTCGTTCACCGACATGTCCGGGTCGACGGGTTCGTCGCACAACCAGCAGCGCCACGATTCCCGTTCGCCGACCTCATCCAGCTTGCTCATGTGTACGACGCTACAGAGCGCCGGTCCCGGTCACTTGAACCCCATCACCTTGTCGCCCCACGCGGCCCGCAGCTCCCGGTCCGGGTCGCTCGCCAGGGTGTCGGTCTTGTCGATGAGCAGCGTCGCCCTGGTGTCCTCACGGTACGGCGCCCAGTGCTTGGAGGCGTCGAGCGCCGCGGGCACGCCGTGCTGCGCGAACGCCAGCCACCGGCGCTGCACCCGGCCGGACACCTCCAGCGCTGCCTTGCGTCCGCCGAGCCAGAAGGTCGGGTCGTGGTTGAGCGTGCCGAAATTGCCGAACACGTAGGGCAGTTCGGTGGCGTGCCCGGCGCCGACCCGGGCCGCCCACAGCATCGGGGTGGCGTGGTCGAACCGGTACACCCAGGTGGGCGAGTGCTTGCTGTGCGCGTCCGCGATCCACAGGCACGGCATCCGGAAGGCCGCGTCCCGCGAAACCGCGAGGGCACCGCTGGTCTTCGACCAGTCCGGGTAGGCCGAGATGATCTCCGCGACCCGGATCGCGGGCAGCTTCGGGTGGTCGGCGGCGATCGCGGTGAACATCTGGTTCACGGTGTCCGCGGTGACGGGCATGATCGGGGAGCGGGTGAGCCGGAAGATCGACGCCTCGTCCTTGTTGGTGCCGATGATCAACGGGATTCGGTGTGCGAAACCCTTCTGGAACGCGGCGACCGGGTACCGCGGCACCAGGTCGCCGTCGACCACTGGCGCCATCGACAGCGTGCCCGGCACCGAGGTCGTCACCTCGTCGAGCAGCACGTCGCCCGCCGCGGTCAGCTTCTCGATCGGCAGCTCACACAGCCTGCCCGCCTCGTCCTCGTTCACCCCGACGATCTCGAGGAAGCGCCTTGCCACCGTCGCCGCCCGCTCGGCACCGTAAACCGATGTGGCGGGCGCACTTTGCACGATGGCCTTGTGGAAGAGCCCCTCCGCTCGAGGCGAGGTCATCAGCGTCGTGATCGACCCGGCACCCGAGGACTCCCCGAAAGCGGTGACGTTGTCCGGGTCGCCGCCGAACGCGGCGATGCAGTCTCGCACCCATTCGAACGCGGCGATCATGTCGCGGAGCCCGATGTTGGTCTCGAACGGATGCTCGTCGGTCGAGAAGGTCGACAGGTCGAGGAACCCGAGCACCCCGGTCCGGTAGTTGACGGTGACCACCACGACGTCGCCCAACTCGGCCAGCCGCCTGCCGTCGTACACGCTCTGCGACGACGAGCCGACGCAGTACGCACCGCCGTGGATCCAGACCATCACCGGGCGCGGCGTCCCGTCCGGGCGGGGCGCCCACACGTTGAGCGAGAGGCAGTCCTCGTCCGCCACCGAGCCCGGCTCCATCGGCACCTGAACCGTCTTGGCCTGCGGGGCGATGGGGCCGAAGTCCCTGCAGTCGCGTTCACCCAGCCACGCTGACGGTGCCACCGCGGACCGGAACCGCCTCGCCGCGCCGGCGGCGGCGTACGGGATGCCCTTCCATGCGAACACCGAGCCTGCCGCGTAGCCGCGCGCGTCGCCGTCGCGGGCGGACACGGTCAGCGTCTCGGCCGGGGTCGCGGTCACATCCAGTCCGGTGGGCACGGCAGCCTCCTCGCAGCGGGATCCCAGCCAACGTACCAAGAATGCGCGACCACCTGCGGGAACCGGCGGGGGCACTGGGAGGCACGCCACACCCGGCCCGACCGGCGCTCCCGCTTGTCGGGAAATACGACTGCGCCGGCGACGGTGGTGGTCTGGGATGGAGCCATGTCATCACAGACCGTTTTCACCCCTGGAGCCCTGCTGGCGGGACGGCGCGCGGTTGTCACCGGCGGCGCGGCGGGCATCGGCGCGGCCATCGCGCGGTCGTTCGCGGCGCACGGCGCCCACGTCCTGGTCGCGGACCTCGATCCGGTCACCGATCGCACATTCGACCCGGCGGCGGGCGGGTCGATCGAGGCCATCGAGGCCGACGTCCGCACGGCCCCGGTACCCGAGGCGCTACTCGCGCACCGACCGGACATCCTGGTGAACAACGTCGGCCACTACCTGCGTCCGCCGCGCCCGTTCGCCGAGAACCAGCCCGATCTGTGGGAGCAGCTGCACGAGGTCAATCTCGGCCACGTGCTGCGGCTCACGCACGCCGTGCTGCCCGGCATGGCCGAGCGCGGCGGCGGCTCGGTCATCAACCTCACCACCGTCGAGGCACACCGCGCGATGCCAGGGCACACCGTCTACTCGGCCTACAAGGCCGCGCTGATGCAGTTCACCCGCTCGCTCGCCGCCGAGGTCGGCCCCACGGGGATTCGAGTCAACGCCATCGCCCCCGACCTCATCGAAACGGTGCAGGTCCCCTACGCCGAGCTGGTGCCCGAGGAGCAGACGCCGCTGTGGCCGACCTGGTCCCCGCTCGGCGGGCCAGGGCAGCCGGAGGACGTGGCGGGCCCAGCGCTGTTCCTGGCGTCCGACCTGTCCCGCTTCGTGACCGGCGGCACCATCCACGTCGACGGCGGCACCCACGGCGCAGGCGGCTGGGTGCCGCGCGCCTCCGGCGGCTGGACCAACCGCCCCCTCAATCCCTGACCGGTCCCCGAAGGACCTCCGTCCCAACGTCCTGATCCGCCGAGTGTGCACCTGCCGGGGCATCGCCCGAGTGCAGGCGCCGGCAGCTGCACACTCGGCGACCCCATCGCCGGCCGCTCCCACCAATAAGCAATCAATGGTTGCGCAACTTCGCACTGTCCGCTAACGTCACATGCAACCAAACGTTGCATATCGAAGAAGGGTGCGGAGCATGGAGTACGGCAGCATCGAACGGGAGATCTACGTCGACGCCCCGCCCGAGGTGGCCTTCGAGGTGGTCAGCAGCCCCGAGCACATCTCGGAATGGTGGTCCGACGACGCCGAGATCGACCCGACCCCCGGCGCGGTCGGTGAGCTCATCTGGGGCGACAGGGCGGAGGTCGCCCAGATCAAGGTGGTGGACGCGCAGCCGCCTCGGTTGTTCTCGTTCCGCTGGTGCCACGCCGACGGCAAGGTCGACGACTCCGCCGACTCGCTGCTGGTCACCTTCGAACTGACTCCGTCGGGCTCGGGCACCAGGATTCGGCTCACCGAGACCGGGTTCCGGGAAATGGGTTGGGAGGCTGCGAAGTTGGAGGAGCTGTACAACGAGCACAGCACCGGGTGGGACACCTTCGTGCCCCGACTCGGGGAATACCTTGCACGGCTGGTGGCCACCCCGTGAGCACCGCCGTCGACGACGACCTCTGGTCCGCAGTCGGGGATCCGACCCGTCGGCGGATGCTCGACCTGCTCCTGGCCGAGGGCGATGGCACGGCCACCAGCCTCAGCGCGCAGCTCCCCGTGACACGGCAGGCCATCGCGAAACATCTCGGTGTGCTCGACCGGGTCGGCCTGGTGCACGCCACGCCTGCCGGGCGAGAGAGGAGGTACCGGGTGGACGAGGCGCAACTCGCTCGCGCGGTCGCGCAGTTGTCCTCGGTTGGGGCGACGTGGGACGCGAGGCTGCGACGCATCAAGCGGATTGCCGAGACCATCGCGCGCAGTAAGGACCAGCGCGATACGCGGCAGTGAGTTCAGGCAAATCGAGAACCAACACCGGAAGGAAGGAACGACAATGGCGGACATCCTGCACAGGGTCGGCATCAAATCGACGCCTGCCGAGGTCTACACGGCCTTGACCACCGCCGAGGGGCTGGCCGGCTGGTGGACGGCCGACACCGAGGGCGACGGCAGCGACGTGGGCGGTGTGCTCCGATTCCGCTTCGGGGCAGGCGGATTCGACATGAAGGTCGACGAACTCGTCCCCGGCAAGCGTGTGCAGTGGGAGGTGATCGACGGGCCTGAAGAATGGGTCGGAACGCACGTGGTCTGGGACCTCGATCAGGTCGACGACTACACCATCGTCCTCTTCAATCACCAGGGTTGGAAGGAGCCGGTGGAGTTCATGTACCACTGCAGCACCAAGTGGGCGGTCTTCCTGATGAGCCTGAAGTCGCTGATCGAAACAGGGACGGGCGCTCCCGACCCCCACGACGTCAAGATCGACAACTGGAACTGATCGACCCACCTCGACGTGGCACCAGCGCCGCGTCCCGTCGAGTGTGCACCTGCCGGGGCATCGCCCGAGAGCGACCGCCGGCAGGTGCACACTCGGCGATGCGGCGGCCGGTATCCCGACAGCTTCGGCTATCCGGCGCGGCGGGATCCCAGCGGCGCGCGGTCGGCGCCCTCGATCTGCCAGAACGACCACCCGTCCTTGGACTCGACGTCCCCGCTGATGTGGCTGGCGACGGCGTTGGCAGCGGTGGTCGGGTTGTCGAAGCGGCGGCCCTCCATCGGTCCGCGGGTGATCTCGAGCCTGCCCGTCTGCTCGTCGTACATGCCGACGAGCCGGTAGCCCTCGAAATCCGCGACCACCTGCAGCCGCTCGTCGACGACCTCCTCGACGGCCGCGGACTTCCTCGTGCGGGTGATCGGCACCAGCTTCGGCCTGCTCGGCTCCGGCGCGGTGCCCGCGGGCTTGCGACTGGGGTCCTTCACATCGGACAGCCCGAGCAGGTCCCAGCGCGCGCGGCCGTGCTCCACCCGTTCGACGGCGATCGCATGGCTACCCGTCCTGGTGCGCCCGGGAACCTCCTTGACCCACAGGTCGACCTCACTGTGGATGTCGGCGGCCACCTCCTCGGACGGGACGACGAAGTACTCCTCCGGGGACGTGGCCAGGTCGACGAACACCCAGAACTGGGATCCGGTGTCATCGGTGTCCAGCGCGCCGTCCTGTTTGCGCGCCTGCCAGTCGCCGTCGAGCTTGGTTCGCACCCGCACCACGCAACTGTCGTCGCCGACGCCCCACACCTGGACCGGGTTGCGCCGCGAATGGGTGAGCCGGACCGCGCGGCCACCGCGCTGGACGACCTCCGAGATGAATGCCTGAATGCCCAGGCTGGCAGTGTTCTCCATGGTGTCCGTCCGTGCCGCTCAGCCCGTGCAAATGTGAGAGCAGTGGGGCGACGGGCGACGCGGACACGACTCGGTCTCTGACCTCCACCTTACGGGCATGTGGACGCGTGGAGGCCCACAGCACGTGAAATCACCGTTCTTGCAGGACCGAGAGGATGTTTCCGGCCGGATCGGTGAACCACGCGATGTAGGGTCCACCGCCCCGGAAGATGCCACGTTCGTCGGCCGCCATCCCCTGGTACCGCTCGAAGGTGACGCCCCGCTCGCGCAGCGCGTCGACCGCCGCATCGATGTCCTCGACCGGGAAGTTCATGATGGTGTACTCCGCAGGGGTGTGGTTCTGCTTGGGGTACGCCAGCACGGTCTTGTCCCCGCCGATCTGTATGGCGAGCAGGCCGGACTCCTCGGTGACGGCCAGGCCGAGGATGTCGCGGTAGAAGGCCGCGGCCGAATCGATGTCATCGACGGCGAAGCCGCTGAACGGCGCCGAGCTCAGCGTCGCGGACGGGGCGGACACCCGGGCCGCCAGGTACCGCGCACCGAGCTCGATGATCTGGAAGTAGTTCCCGTCCGGGTCGATCAGCGTCCCGAAGAGCATCCCCTCGGAGCGTTCCTCGAGCGGGACCAGCCAGTCGGCATCCATCTCGTCCAGTCGGGCCGCGACCGCTGCCGCGTCGTCCACGTGGAAGTTGAGGATCGTGCGCCCGGGCTCCGGGTTCTTCTCCGCGACGTCGTCGCGCTGGTCGAACAGGACACTGACGCCCCCGAATCGAACGTCGCCGTCCGGGCTCGGCGTGGCGCCGAAGGCCCTGCAGTACCAGTCCCGAAGGCGATCGGGGTCCGGGCTCGCGAGCAGAATGGAACCGAGGTCGGGGCTGGTCATGTGTCCTCCCGGGGTGCGAGTGCCGGTCTCGACACTGCCCCCGACCGCGGTCCCGCGCAAGGGCGACCCGCCGGGGAGGGTTCCTCGGCGGGCGAAAACGTAGCTCCCCCACTGCGGTGTCGGGCAACTACGGTTCGCGAGGACACCAGCACCGACCGACAGAGGGACGTTTTCCGTGAAGCGCGCGCATTTCTCCCCGCTGGCCACGCTGCTCGTCGCGGCCATTGCACTCGGCGGCGCCGCCGCCGGATCTCCCGCCTCCGCGGCCCCGATCCTGCCGACGCCGGGCGGCGACACCGCCATCGGGGCCACCGCGCTGAGCCTCGTCGACCGTGGCCGCGAGGACCCATGGGCACCCGGCACCCGGCGCGAACTCGCCGTCACGGTCACCTACCCCGCGGCGGGCGTGAGCGGGAGCGAACCCGCCGAATACGTCCCGGGCAGCGGGCTCCAGACGAACGCCCGCCTCGACGCGCCGGTCGCCTCGAGCGGACCGCGCTCGCTGCCGGTGGTGCTCTTCTCCCCCGGCTTCTACATGCCCCGAACGCTCTCGACCGGCACCGCCGAGCATCTCGCCGGCCGCGGGTACGTGGTGATCAGCATCGATCACACCGGGGACGGCCTTGCCACGGTCTTCCCCGACGGCCGGGTCGTCCCCCAGCGGATGCCGGACGCGTACTCGGAGGCCACCCTGCGCAAGGCCCTCGACACCAGAGTCGCCGACGCGAGGTTCGTGATCGATGTCGTCGAGTCGATCGCACGCGGCGACGGCGATGCCGTTGCGACGCCCCTCCCCGACGGACTCGCCGACGCCATCGACCCGTCCAGGATCGGCATGTTCGGTCATTCGATGGGCGGCGCGTCCACCGCCGAGGTGCTGCGCACCGAACCGCGGCTCGATGCCGGGGTGAATCTCGACGGCGCCCTCTTCTACGGAACGGCACCGAGCCCGATCGTCACCGGGGGCGCCACCCGCCCGCTGCTGAGCATCATCAGCTCGTTGCACGCCGACAGCCGCGAAGGGCGCGAACGGTTCTGGGACCAGTACTTCCGGACGCCCCGCGGGTGGAGCCGCGTCTACGCGATCGCCGATACCGGGCACGCCAGCTTCACCGACGCCGAACACCTCGTCCCGCAGAGCGTGCCCGACCTCCCGGCCTTCCAGATCCCCGGCGGCCTGAGCCTCGGAACCGCTCCGCGACAGGAGGTGACGAGGACGATCGACGGCCTCGTCACGGCGATGTTCGATCGTCACCTCAAGGACCGGCAGGATCCGGTGCTGGAGAACCCGACGCCCCGGTACCCGCTCGTCCGCGAGGTCCGCTAGGCGCGGCGGCCGACCGAGATCCGAGTCAGCGGTACAGCGCGTCGATCTCCTCACCGAAGCGCTCGGTGACCACCTTGCGCTTGATCTTCAGGGTCGCGGTCATCTCGCCGTCCGCCTCGGTGAGATCGCGATGGAGGATCGTGAACTTCTTGATCGCCTCGGAATGCGAAACGGTGCTGTTCGCGTCGTCGACCACCTGCTGCAGCGCGGCACGCAGGTCCCGGTCCTCGCTCAGGTCCGCGATGGACGCCGAGGCGGGCTTGCCGTTCTCGGTCTTCCACAGCGCGAACACGTCCGGGTCGACGGTGAGCAGCGCGGCGATGAAGGGGCGCGCGTCCCCGACGACCACGGCCTGCGAGATCAGGGCGTGCGAGCGCATCCGATCCTCGAGCGGTCCCGGCGAGACGTTCTTGCCGCCCGCGGTGATCAGCAAGTCCTTCTTCCGCCCGGTGATGGTGAGGAAGCCGTCCTCGTCGAGCTCGCCGAGGTCGCCGGTCCGCAGCCAGCCCTGGTCGAAGGATTCGGCGGTGGCCTGCTCGTTGTGCCAGTACCCGCCGAACACCACACCGCCGCGCAGCTCGATCTCACCGTCGGCCGCGATGCGAACGCTGTTGCCGCCCAACGGCCGTCCGACGGTACCCATCTTGTGCGCGCCCGGGACGTTGACGCAGTGCGCCGCGGTGGTCTCGGTGAGTCCGTAACCCTCGTAGATCGGCACGCCGACGCCACGGAAGAAGTGCCCGAGGCTGGGCATCAGCGCGCCACCACCGGAGATGGCCCACCAGCACTCGCCGCCGAGCGCAGCCCGGAGCTTCGAGTAGACGAGCCGGTCCGCGACCCAGTGCTTGGCGCGGAGCACAGGAGACGGTCCGCCCGCATCGAGCGCCTCGCTGTAGCGGACGGCGGTCGTCTCGGCGAAGCCGAAGATCGCCTTCTTGACGGCGCCGCCCTGCGCGGCGCTGTGTGCGGCCGAGTCCCTGACCTTCTCGAAGACCCGCGGTACCCCGAGGATCGTGTGCGGCTTGAACCGGGCGAACTGCCCGACAACGGTGCTGAAGTTCGACCAGTGCGCCTGCGCCCCACCGGCTTCGAACATCGCGAGGGACACGGCACGGGCCAGCACATGGGCGAGAGGCAGGAAGGTGAGCATCCGGTTGCCCGGCTTCGCCACCTCGCCGACACTGGCGCTGAGGATGCCGCGCACCTCGGACAGGAAGTTGCGGTGGGTCAGGATGCAGCCCTTCGGCCTGCCCGTGGTGCCGGAGGTGTACACCAGCGACGCCAGGTCATCGGCCCGGATCGCCGCCACCCGGTCGTGCACCTCGGCATCGTCGAGATGCACGCCCGCCGCGATCAGCGCACCAACCGCGTTGTCGTCGATCTGACGGACGCTCAGTCCGGAACCGTCGAAGGCCGACGCGTGCCGTTCGGTCTCCACGATCGCGGTCACCGCCCCCGAATCCTCGGCGATCCACCGGATCTGGTCAGCAGAGGACGAGTCATAGATAGGCACCGACGCGGCGCCGGCCGCCCAGATCGCGAAGTCGAACAGTGACCATTCGAACCGGGTGGCCGACAGCAGGATCACCCGATCCCCTCGGGCCACACCGCCCGCGATCAGGCCCTTCGCGACGCCGACCACCAGATCGGCGAACTCCGCCGCAGTGACGTCGACCCAGTCGCCCCCGATCGGCCGGCTGAACAGCACCCGCTGGGGCGCTTCCTGCGCGTGCCGGTAGACGGAGCGGACGAGCGCGTCGTCGTCCGCGACGGTGAACTGGGCGGTGGTGGTGAATTCACGCACGGGGGTCTGCTCCGATGCTCTGGTCGGTGTCGTGGTCTGCGGTACTGGTGCGGAACCTGTGCAACATGCGGGCGAGGTCGGCGATGTCCGCGTCCGACCAGTCCCGGACCCGCTCCCCCACCTCGTCGCGGCGGCGCCGGTCGGCATCCCCGAGGACGTCGCGGCCTGCGTCCGTGAGGCTCAGCGGGTGCCCGCTGCGGATCGGTCCCGGCTCGGCCTGGACCCACCCGGCGTCGACACAACCGCGCAGCTGCCGCGACACCGTCGACCGGTGCACCCCGAACGCCTCGGAGATCTCGGTCGCCCGGCATCCCGGGTTGCGCTCGATGTAGGAGAGCACCGAGTGCTGGGCGAAGGTGGGCAACCCCTCGGCGGGACGCTCCCCCGTCATCAGCTGGCGGACCAGGTGCACGAGCTCCTCGTGTACCTGGGCGACAGCAGCGGTCGATCGTTGTTGCACAACGCAACTATAAACCCGATCCGACGCCGCTCGACGCGGGCCCGAGCCCGAGGGCCGGATCCGAACATTCGGATCAGCGTGATCCGAACTCGGTCCTGGCCCCGCTCGGCGGCGCAATCGCCAACCGGCCCGCCGTTTGCCCAGGTCCGACCGCACCGCTGGTGGCGCAATCGCCTCACCGCCCCCGCGGCCAAGAAGTGAGCGGCCGGAAGGCCCCGAAACCGCCGCTACTGTCGGCATTCGTCCAGGTCACCGGCCACGAGGGAGGGAAGCAGATGAGCACAGCCACCGAGCAGCCGAGCCGCCGCTCGCGCGCCGATCGGGCCCGCCAGGTCGCGGACGTGCTGCGCCAGCAGACCCTGGCAGGCGCGTTCGCGGGCACCCTGCCGCCCGAGCACCAGCTCGCCGCCGAGTTCGACGTCTCCAGGAACACCGTGCGCGCCGCCCTCGCGCTGCTCAAGGACGAGGGCCTGATCGACCGCGCCCCTCGGGTCGGCACCCAGGTGTCCGGACGCAAGTTCGACCACGGCATCGACACCCTGCTCGGTCTCAAGGAGACGCTCCGCGAACACGGCGAGGTGCGCAACGAGGTGCGCGCGGCCCTGCACCTGGTGCCCCCGCCCGCCGTCGCTCGCCGCCTCGAGCTCGACAGGGGCGAACCCGCGGTCTACATCGAGCGGCTCCGCTACCTCGGCGATCTGCCGCTCAGCCTCGACCTGACCTACCTCGTCCCCGACCTCGGCGAGGAACTGCTGCGCCGCGACCTCGCGGGCAACGACGTGTTCGCCCTGATCGAGGAGGTCGCGGGCAGGCCGCTCGGATCGGCCGAGCTGGCCATCGAATCCGTCAACGCCGACGCCCACACCGCGGCCGCGCTGCAGGCCCCCGAGGGCGCCGCGCTGCTGCTGCTCGAACGGCTCACCACTCTCGACGACGGCAGGCCCGTCGACCTCGAGTACGTCCGCATGCGGGGTGACCGCATCACCATGCGCGGCAACCTCTTCCGCACGAACCAACCCTGGGAGCTCACCTGATGGCACTGGTCAACCAACGCGCCGACGTCCCGGTCACCATCGACGAGTCGCTCTGCATCGAGGGCTGCACCCTCTGCGTCGAGATCTGCCCGCTCGACTCGCTGGCGATCAACCCGGACAACGGCAAGGCCTTCATGCACGTCGACGAGTGCTGGTACTGCGGCCCCTGCGCGGCCCGCTGTCCCACCGGCGCCGTCACCGTCAACATGCCCTTCCTGCTCCGCTAGCCGCCAGGCACCGGACGCCCCGACCACCAAGGACCCGAACATGAAACGCCGCATCCCCGCGGCGGCGCTGGCCGCTGCCCTCACCACAGCCCTGCTCGCCGGTTGCTCCCTCGACAGTGACTCCGGCGGCGGCGCAGGAGGCGCGGACACCGTGCCCGTCGTCATCGGCTATCAGTCCAAGACGATCAACACCGTCACCGCGGGCACCCTGCTGAAGGCACAGGGCTATCTCGAGAAGCGCCTCGCGGCCGTGACCGAGCGCACCGGCACCGCGTATTCCGTGCAATGGCAGGACTACGACACCGGCGCACCGATCACCGCGCAGATGGTCGCCGAGAAGATCGACATCGGTTCGATGGGCGACTATCCGATGCTCATCAACGGGTCCCGGACCCAGGCCAACCCGCGCGCAAAGACCGAGATCGTCTCGGTCACCGGGTACAACCCCAAAGGCGCGCTGAACATGGTTGTGGTGCCACCGGATTCGTCGGCAACCGGCCTCGCCGACCTGGCCGGCCAGAAGGTGTCCGCCAGCGTCGGCTCCGCCGGCCACGGCACCCTCGTGCAGGCGCTCGACCGCGCCGGCCTCGACCCCGCCACCGGGGTCGAGGTCCTCAACCAGCAGCCACAGGTCGGCTCGTCCGCGCTCGAGTCCGGGCAGGTGGCCGCGCTGTCGCAGTTCGTGGCCTGGCCGGGCCTGCTGGTGTTCCAGGACAAGGCGAAGCTGCTCTACGACGGCGCGGAGCTGAACCGACCGACCCTGCACGGAGTGGTGGTGCGCGAGTCGTACGCCGAGCAGCACCCCGAGGTGCTCGATGCCTTCCTGCTCGCGCAGCTCGACGCCACCCGCTTCATCCGCAGCGAGCCACTCGAGGCGTCGCGGATCGTCGCCGAGCAGAGTGGACTGCCGCAGGAGGTGGTCTATCTCTACAACGGTCCCGGCGGCACCTCCTTCGACCCGACGCTCAAGCCCCGCCTGGTCGAGGCCCTGAAAACCGATGTGCCCTACCTGAAGTCGATCGGCGACTTCGCCGACCTGGACGTCGACGGATTCGTCGACGACGCGCCGCTGCGGGCCGCCTACGCGGCCGAGGGGACCGAGACCTACGACGCCGCGGCCGCCGTCACCGCCAACCCAACGACCCTGACCGGCACCGACCCGGTTTGCGGACTCCCCGTCGCCGATCCCGCGCAGGCGAGCGAGCTGTGGTTCGACGGCGCGACACAGACGCAGCCCGCGGCCGACCCCACCTGCCTCCTGCGCTCGATCAAGAAGGCACGCGCCGAGGGCAGGGGCATCCGCGCCGCGTACGTGCCCGACGCGGAACTGGGCACCCGCTGGTTCGCGGACAAGGCGGTGTGGGTGCGCGACGGAGCCCGCTACCTGCCCTTCACCACCGCGGCCGCCGCGGGGCGCTACCTGCAGACGAACCCCGCGAGCGTCCCGATCACCTACGACCGCGCCGTCGAGGAGGTCCGGCCGTGACCGCGTCCGTGACCGCACCCGACGCGCGGGCGGCGGCCGCGGAGCCGGTCGGGCCCGCGCCGGACGCGGCGCCCGACCCCGGCGGCAGGCCGGCGGCACCCGCCCGGTGGCGGTCCAGAGCCATCCGGATCTCCTCGGTGCTCGCCGCGGTGCTCGCGTGGCAGCTGCTGACCGCCAACGACGTCCGGCTGTGGCTGCGGTTCGACACGCTGCCCACCGTGACCGAGATCGTCTCGGCGTACGGGGGTCAGCTCCGGACCGACCTGTTCTACCTGGACCTCGGCCAGTCGCTGATCCGGATCGTGTCCGGGTTCGGCCTCGCCACGGTGACCGGGGTGACCGTCGGCATCGCGCTGGGACGCTCTCGCCTGTTCGCCGACACCGTCGGCCCGCTGGCCGAACTGGCGAGGCCCATTCCGGCGATCGCCATCGTTCCGGTGGCGATCCTGCTGTTCCCCAGCGACGAGGCAGGCATCGTCTTCATCACCTTCGTCGCCGCCTTCTTCCCGATCATGGTCAGCACCCGGCACGCCGTGCGGGCGCTCCCGACCATCTGGGAGGACTCCGTGCGCACGCTTGGCGGCAGCCGGTGGGACGTCCTCGGCCGCGTTGTGCTCCCCGGGATCCTGCCCGGACTGTTCGGCGGGTTGTCGGTCGGCATCGGCGTCGCGTGGATCTGCGTGATCTCCGCCGAGATGATCTCGGGCCGCCTCGGGGTCGGCTATCGCACCTGGCAGGCATACACGATCGTCGACTACCCGGGCGTGTTCGTCGGCATGATCACCATCGGCATCCTCGGGTTCTCGACGTCCGCGGCGGTCGAGCTGCTCGGCCGCCGCGTCACCCGGTGGCTGCCCCGAGGGGAGAACACCAGATGACCACAGCCACAGGCGAAGAGAAGATCGCTGCGGGCATGTCGCTGACCCTGGACGGGGTCACCCTGTCCTACACCGGCGCCCCCGTGGTCCGATCGCTGTACCTGACCGCCCTGCCCGGCGAGATCCTGGTGCTGACCGGGCCCTCCGGGTGCGGGAAGTCGACGGTGCTCCGCGCGCTGGCGGGCCTCCTGGCGCCGGACTCCGGCCGCATCCTCGCGGACGGAGCCGCGGTGACCACCACCTCGCGGGACCGCGCCGTGGTCTTCCAGGACAACGCACTCCTGCCCTGGCGCACCGTCCGGTCCAATATCGAACTCGCCCTTGCACTTCGCGGCCGGCCGAGGTCGGGGCGCAGGCGCGAGGCGGAGCGGTGGATCGAGGAGGTCGGGCTCACCGGCTTCGGGGACTTCCTGCCCAAGAACCTCTCCGGCGGCATGCGTCAGCGGGTGCAGCTGGCGCGCGGCCTTGCCGGTGCGCCCCGGGCCGTGATGATGGACGAACCGTTCGGAGCGCTCGACACCCAGACCCGCGCGACCATGCAACGACTGCTCATCGAGACCTGGCGCACGCACCCGACGACGGTGGTCTTCGTGACCCACGACGTCGACGAGGCGGTCCTGCTCGGAGACCGGGTCGCGGTACTCGGGCGCGCGGGCGCCCCGCTGCGCACCGTCGTCGATGTGCCACGGCCCCGCGACCGCGACGCCCTCGACCACCCCGACACCCGAGCCGCCCGCGCGAAAGTCCTGGCTGCGCTGGGCCACACGAACACCCAGGAGAACTGATGGACATCCCAGACCTGGCCGACACCATCCGCCTCGATTGCGACGTACTGGTCATCGGCGGCGGCACGGCAGGCACGATGGCCGCGCTGACCGCAGCCGAGAACGGCGCCGACGTGCTGCTGCTCGAGAAGGCACACGTACGGCACTCCGGCGCACTGGCCATGGGGATGGACGGCGTCAACAACGCCGTCATCCCCGGCAAGGCCGAGCCGGAGGACTACGTCGCCGAGATCACCCGCGCCAACGACGGAATCGTGAACCAGCGCACCGTCTACCAGACCGCGACCCGCGGTTTCGCGATGGTGCAGCGGCTCGAGAAATACGGCGTGAAGTTCGAGAAGGACGAGTACGGCGAGTATGCGGTGCGCCGGGTGCACCGCTCCGGTTCCTATGTGCTGCCGATGCCCGAGGGCAAGGACGTGAAGAAGGCGCTGTACCGGGTACTGCGGCAACGGAAGATGCGCGAGAAGATCCGGATCGAGAACCGCCTGATGCCGGTGCGGGTGCTGACGGATCGGGGCCGCGCGGTCGGTGCGGCGGCACTGAACACCCGCACCGGGGAGTTCGTCGCGGTCGGGGCGAAGGCCGTCATCCTGGCGACCGGCCCCTGCGGACGGCTCGGGCTGCCCGCGTCGGGATACCTGTACGGCACTTACGAGAACCCGACCAACGCGGGCGACGGCTACTCGATGGCGTACCACGCGGGGGCCGAGCTCAGCGGCATCGAGTGCTTCCAGATCAACCCCCTGATCAAGGACTACAACGGACCGGCGTGCGCGTACGTCGCGAACCCGTTCGGCGGCTACCAGGTCAACGCGCAGGGCGAGCGCTTCGTCGACTCCGACTACTGGTCGGGACAGATGATGAGCGAGGTCAAGCAGGAGATCGAATCAGCCCGCGGCCCCATCTATCTCAAGGTCAGTCACCTGCCGACCGAGACCCTGGACACGCTCGAGTCCATCCTGCACACCACCGAACGGCCCACCCGCGGAACGTTTCACGTGAATCGCGGGCACGACTACCGCACCCATGACATCGAGATGCACATCTCCGAGATCGGCCTGTGCAGTGGACATTCGGCATCCGGCGTGTGGGTGGACGAGCACGGCGCGACGACGGTGCCCGGGCTGTACGCGGCAGGCGACCTGGCCTGCGTGCCACACAACTACATGATCGGCGCCTTCGTGTACGGGGACCTCGCGGGGTCTCACGCCACAGGCACCCTGGCGACCGTGGCCGCGCCGGCCGAACTGCCTGCCGATCAGTTGCGCGCGGCGCACGAGCTGATCTACCGGCCGCTCCTACACCCGGAGGGACCGCCGCAACCGCAGGTCGAGTACAAGCTGCGGCGCTTCGTCAATGACTATGTGGCGCCGCCGAAAACGGCCACCAAGCTGTCCATCGCGGTAGAGACCTTCCAGCGGATGACCGCGGAGATCGAGGGCATGGGGGCGACCAGCCCGCACGAGCTGATGCGGTGCGCCGAGGTGTCGTTCATCCGGGACTGCGCGGAAATGGCGTCGCGCAGCTCGCTCACCCGCACGGAGAGCCGATGGGGCCTGTACCACGAGCGGGCGGACCTGCCCGGCCAGAACGACTCCGACTGGGGATACCACCTGAACCTGCGCAAGAGCGCCGGGGGCCAGATGGAGTTCCTCAAGCGCCCGGTGGCGCCGTACTTCGTGCCGGTCCCGGGACTGGACGACCTTCCGCCGCGGGACCAGCGGGTCGTGCCGGTGCGGCAGCCGCCGCTGGTCGGCGGCCGCGCGCCGATCGCGCCGACCTCGCGGGTCGACGCCACCCCTGCCGACGTCCGGCCCCGCTCGCCCCGGATCGTGGAGATCCTCGGGCTCGACAATCCGACCGCCGCACAGCTGCGCCCCTATTTGATCGACGCGGACCCGCAGGTGCGCTCGACCGCCATCGCCACGCTGACCGAGGCCACCCCAGATGGGTTCGACGCCCAGCTGGTCGCCGCGCTCGGCGACGAGCACGCCGGCGTTCGCCGGGCGGCCGCGGAGGGACTACGCGAGCTGGTCGAGGTGCTGCCCTCGGCCGATGGGCTGGCGCGCCACCTCGAATCCGGCGACCCGGTCGTGCGCTCCACCGTGATCGACCTACTGCGGGCGCTGCGCAGCGGGACCGAGGCGCAGTACCGGGCGGCGCTCGAGGACCTCGACCATCGGGTCCGCATCGAGTCGGTGCGCGCGCTGGTGTCCCTGAACGACTGGCAGACGGTGGCCACCGTCGCCGCGGACGAGAACCGCGAGGTGCGGATCGCCTGCGCGCATGGCCTCGCGACGATCGGGCTCGGGGGTCTCGAGGCGGTCCGCACCCTCGCGGCCGACCGCGACCCCCTCGTCCGCGCGGCCGCACTGGCGGCCTTCGCCTCGCTGCGACCCACCGGGACCGATGTCGCGCTGGCCGTCGCCGGGCTGAAGGAGTCTGCATGGCAGATCCGGCAGGGTGCGGCACGCGCCCTCGCCGGTGCCCTCCCGGACGATGCGGTGCCCGCGCTGGCGGGGGCCCTCACCGACGTGCACCTCGACGTCCGCAAGGCCGCCGTGCTCGCGCTCGCCACCTGGCCGGGAGACCCTGCGGCGCAACAGGTCCTGAGCACCGCGATCGACGACACGGACGCCGACGTGCGCGCCTACGCCCGGCGCGCGCTCCTGGACCCGGTCCGGGTCTGAGGGACCGGGCCGGACACTCGGTTCACCCCCGTCGCAGCGCGTACTCGGTGTACGTTCCGACGGGGGTGAACCCGATCCGCTCGTAGACGGGCGCACCGTCCTCGGACGCCTGCAACACCACCCGCTCCACCCCGGCCGCCCGGACACGATCGATCGCCGCCAGGGTCACCGCGGTACCGAATCCCCGCCTGCGATGGGCCTCGAGGGTGACCACGCCGTAGAGACCGGCAACGCCGGCTGCCAGATGAATCTCCGCTCCCGCCACCGGTTCCCCGGCGAGATAGCCGACGACGAAGGTGCTGGCGCACTCGCTCCGCAGGATCGCCGAACCCGCGGCCTCGAAGAAGTCGAACACCGCCGGGGACGGCGGCGTCCAGTTCCTGGCCATCAGCTCCGCATAGTGACGCAACTGCTCGCGATTCGTCACGGTCACGACCTTCAGGTCCGTGTCCGGCGCGGGCAACGGGATCTCCGTCATCGACGCGGTCATCGCCAGCTCCGTCTCCGACGCCCGAAGGCCCCTCTCCCGCAGCAACTCTCCCAGATTCGCCGGCGTCGAGGTCGGGGCGACCCACCACGAGAACGGGCGCCCCGTCGCCCTCACCGTGGCCAGAGTCTCCTCGCAGCCTGCCTGCGCCGTGAGCGGTGCCAACCGCGCCCGGCACACGAGGTTGAAGGTGTCGTCGTCCAGTCCGCCGTCCACGATCAGGATGTCACCGGGGTCGTGCACCCTCGCGCCGGCGACCGTGGGGTGCAGGTGCCCCGCATGAGACGCGAGATTGAGTTCCATTGCTTCCATCAGATCGTCGCCCACAGCGCGATCCTAGTGAGCCCATCGTCCCCTGGATATGCGAAATGCCTCGCATCGCAGTCTCTTTCAAGACTGTGATGCGAGGCATTCGCAATTTATGTTCGGCGGTGTCCTACTCTCCCACACCCTGTCGAGTGCAGTACCATCGGCGCTGGAGGGCTTAGCTTCCGGGTTCGGAATGGGGCCGGGCGTTTCCCCTCCGCTATGGCCGCCGTAACTCT
>NZ_JMLO01000024.1:0-94759 GCF_000686785.1 Rhodococcus sp. UNC363MFTsu5.1 | reverse complement strand
CGCGCTCGTCCACGCCCGCGACGGGCACTGCCGATTCCCCGGCTGCACCCGACCCGCCGCCGGATGCCAACTCGACCACATCATCGAATACCGCGCCCACGACCCCATCGCCGGTGGCTGGACCATCCCCGGCAATCTGCACTGCCTCTGCCGGTACCACCATCAACTCAAAACCCTCGGCCTCTGGAGCGTCACTGCGCTGCCCGGCCACACCCTGCACTGGACCTCCAGCACCGGCACCACCGCGATCACCCTCCCCGCAGGCGCCCACGGCAGCCACACCCTCCACACCCCAACCCCACACATCACCGGCCGCCGCGGCCACACCCCACCACTGCCACCGGCGACACCACCGGACCCGCCACCGTTCTGAAACCGACACGTCACCACACCGACTGCACCGCGCCGTCCATTGCGGCATGCTGGGGCAATGACTTCCGCGCATCGATTCGAGGTCTGGGCACCGATCCCCCATCGAGTGCAACTGCACCTCGACGGGGAGCTGCATCCTATGTCGCGGGACGAAGACGGCTGGTGGCGCGCCGCGGTCCCCGCGAACCACGACAGCCGCTACGGCTTCGTCCTGGACGACGACCCCACCGTGTTGCCCGACCCACGCTCGCCGCGCCAACCCGACGGCGTGCACGCGCCCTCGCAACTGCACGAGGTGGACCCCGACGCCTGGACGGACCGCGACTGGACCGGACGCAAGCTCGCGGGCAGCGTTGCATACGAACTGCATATCGGAACGTTCACCCCCGAGGGCACCTTCGACGCCGCCATCGCACACCTGGACCACCTCGTGGACCTCGGAATCGGGTTCGTCGAGCTGATGCCGGTGAACGGGTTCAACGGCGAACACAACTGGGGCTACGACGGTGTCCTCTGGTACACCACGCACGAGCCGTACGGCGGGCCCGACGGCCTACAGCGGTTCGTCGACGCCTGCCACCGCCGCGGCCTCGGGGTGATCCTCGACGTCGTCTACAACCATCTCGGCCCGTCCGGCAACTACCTCGACAGGTATGGGCCGTACCTCGCGGACACCGAGAACCCGTGGGGCGCAGCGGTCAACATCGCGGGCCCGTCCTCGGGCGAGGTGCGCCGCTACATCATCGACAACGCGCTGCGCTGGCTGCGCGAGTTCCACATCGACGGACTGCGCCTCGACGCCGTGCACGCGCTGGTCGATCTGACCGCCACCCACCTCCTCGAAGACCTGGCCGTCGAAACCGAGACGCTGTCAACGCATCTGCGCAGGCCACTGACCCTGATCGCCGAGAGCGACCTCAACGATCCCGCCCTCATCGCGCCCCGGTCCGCGGGCGGTCACGGCCTCGACGCACAGTGGAACGACGACATCCACCATGCCGTGCACGCCGCGGTGTCCGGCGAACGGCAGGGGTACTACGGCGACTTCGGCTCGCTCCAGTGCCTCGCCACCACCCTGCGTCAGGGCTTCTTCCACGCGGGGACCTACTCGACTTTCCGGGGCCGCACCCACGGCCGGCCGCTCGACGTTCGGCTCACGCCCGCCAGCTCACTGCTCGCGTACACCTGCACGCACGACCAGGTGGGCAACCGCGCGACCGGTGATCGTCCTGGGCACTACCTGAACCAGGGCCAGCTGGCCGTTCGGGCGGCACTGGTGCTCGGCTCGCCGTACACCCCGATGCTGTTCATGGGCGAGGAATGGGGGGCGGGCACGCCCTTCCAGTTCTTCACATCCCATCCCGAACCGGAGCTCGCGGAGGCCACCGCGTCCGGCCGCAAACGCGAGTTCGCCGAGCACGGCTGGGCGGGCGACGCCATCCCCGACCCACAGGACCCGCAGACCTTCCTGCAGTCCAAGCTGGACTGGGACGAGATCGGCGCGCCCGAGCACCGGCGGCTTCTGGAGTGCTATCGCGGCCTGATCGCGCTGCGGGCCGCTCGATCCGACCTGACCGATCCGTGGCTCGAGCACCTGGTCGTCGACTACGACGAGGACGAGCGGTGGATCGTGCTGCACCGCGGCAGCATTCGGGTCGCCTGCAACCTCGGCCCGGACCCGGTGACCCTCCCGGTCGGCGGCCACCCGCTGCTGTGGTGGGAGCCGCCGACCCAGGACGCCACCGGATCGGCGACCGTCGTCCCCGGTCATTCCTTCGCGATCCTCGACGCGGGAATCACCGACTAGCGCGAGCGCATCATCCGGTACACCAGCACCGCATTGGCGAGCAGGATGATCGCGGTGGCCGCCGCCGCCACGTGCATGCCGCTGACGAAGGACAGGTGCGCGGAATCGAGCAGCTGCGCGCCGATCGCATCCGGCGCGGCCTTGGCCACGCCCACCGCGCCGCCCAGGGTTTCCTGTGCGGAGTGAGCGGCGTCCGCGCCGAGAGCCGACACGTCGAGCCCCTTGCGGAAGATGGCCAGCACCACGCTGCCCAGGACCGCGACGCCCAGCGCGACGCCGAGCTCGTAGGCCGTCTCGGACACCGCCGACGCGGCACCCGCCCGCTCCGGCTCAACGGCGCCGACCACCAGGTCGGAGGTCAGCGTCAGCGCGATGCCGACACCCGAGCCGATCAGCATGAACGCGGCGATGAACAGGCCCGCGCCACCGTCGGCGTGCAGCCACAGCATGGCCGCTGCACCGATCGAGGAGACCGCCAGGCCGATGCTGAGCACCACGCCCGGCTGCCAACGACGGACCAACCAGGCGGCCGTCAGCGAGAAGAGCACGCTCATGGCCGTGCCCGGCAGCATCAGCAGGCCGGCCTGCAGCGGCGTCTTGCCCAACACCAACTGCAGGTACTGCGAACCGAAGAACAGCACTCCGGACAGCGCGAACACCGAGAGCAGGTTCGTCATCACCGCGGTCGAGAACGCGGGCCGCGCGAACAGGCTCAGGTCGAGCATCGGATCCGGGCGGGTCCGCTGCCGATGGATGAACGCCCATCCGGCGGCTGCGCCCACCGCGCCGATGGCCGCGAGGGTCACGGTCGGCCCGTGCACGACCGACTCCTTGACGGCGTACACCAGCGGAATCATCGCCAGCATCGACAGACCCGCACTCACCAGGTCGAAGCGACCCGGATTCGGGTCCTTCGCCTCCGCGATCACCATCGGACCGACGATGATCAGCACCGCCATCACCGGGATGTTGATGAGGAAGACCGAGCCCCACCAGAAGTGTTCGAGCAGCCAGCCGCCCACCAGCGGGCCTGCCGCGGCGCCGCCGCCGGCCATCGCGCCCCACACACCGATCGCGGTGGTCCGCTGATGAGGGTTGACGAAGATGGTGCGGATCAGACCCAGCGTCGCGGGCATCAGCGTGGCACCCGAGATGCCCTGCAGCACGCGGGCCGCGATCAGCATCTCCGGGCTCACCGACCAGGCGGCGACCATCGACGCGATGCCGAAGCCGGCGGCGCCGATGAGCAGCAGCCGACGCCTGCCGATCCGGTCGCCGAGGGTGCCCATGGTGACGAGCAGTCCGGCGAGCACGAACGAGTAGACGTCGATGATCCACAGCAGCTGCGTGCTGCTCGGCTCGAGGTGCGCGCTGATGGACGGCATTGCCAGGTCCAGGACCGTCGCGTCGACCGAGATCAGCAGAACGGAGAGGGCGAGCACGACAAGACCGACCCAGTCACGGGCGCTCGCCCGCACCTCGGTCGGATCGATCGTCAGGTCCTTGCCCGCGATGACAGACACGATTGACTCCCAATGAGTTGAAAATGAAAATTCGACTGAACCGTCCAGCCGGTACAGTCGCCAACACAGGTTAGCAGCCAACCGTCCAGCCGGTACAGTGATTCCCGTGACAGCGACACGCGACCGCATCCTCGACGCCCTGGAGCGACTACTGCTCGAACGCGGGCTCTCCCAGATCACCCTCGAGGCGGTGGCCGCGGAGGCGGGCGTCTCCAAGGGCGGACTTCTCTACCATTTCCGCAGCAAGGAGGCCCTGCTCGCGGGCATGGTGCGTCGCCTCGGCGAGCGCTCGGACCAGCAGCTCGCGGAGGCGGACACCTCGGTCTCCGAGTGGTACCTGCAGACGGTGGACGCCAACACGACCAACGAGCTCGCTCTCTTCCAGTCCACGATCGCCGCGCTGCGCTCGGTGGACGGCAAGCCGGGCGAGATCCAGCAGGCCGTCATCGACATGATGCGGTCCTGGGACGAGGGACTCCGCGCAGAGTTCGACGACCCAGTCCAGGCCGAGATCGTGCGACTCGTGGGCGACGGCATCTACCTTGCGGCGCTCCTGGGTCTGCCGCAGCCCGACCCCGGGCTGTACCAACAGGTCGTCGACCGCCTGCTGGGTCGCGAAGCGACGGGCGACAGCGGCACGCCCGAGTAGGTTCGGCCCGGCCCGAGCCGGTTCCCACATTCGACCGCAAAGTGAACAGACCGTCCGGTACTGTCCACGCGGCGCGGGGGTCGCGCGGGTGGGTCCGAAGGGAACAACAGATGGGTAGAGCTACCAAGCTCCTTGTCGGTCTGATCACGACAGCGGTGTTGGCAATGGGTGTGACGACGGGCATCGCGGCCGCGGAGCCCGCGTCGGTCGATGTCACGCCCGGGACGTATCTCATCTTCGACAACCACCGGGACGCCCACGGCAAGAAGACACCGGGCGACACCTGCACGCTCGGTGTGGTCGGCCACGACGCGGCGGGACGCAAGGTCGGCATCACCGCCGGGCACTGCAATCCCGGCCCCATCAAGCCGGGCGAGGAGGACAAGCCGTACAACCTGCCCCAGTTCCAGGGGGTGCCCGAGTCGCTACACGGGCAGAACATCGCCAGCAACGAGTACGAGGTCTGGAGCCGCGACCAGGTGGAGCGGGGCGACGCTCCCCCGATCGGCTGGATCCGCTTCGTCGCACCCGGCAGCGAGAGCACCACCACGAAGACCGACTACATGGTCATCGAGTTCGCCCCGCATGTCGTGCTGTGGAGCACGACCCTCGACAAGGACGGCAAGACCGTGCGCAGCACGAACGGCCGGGATCTGTTCAAGGTCAACTCGATTCATCGCGACTCGAACGGTGCGGTGGCCCTGCCAGGAACGGGCGAGAGCATCGAGAACTTCGGCGCCAGCTCGGACCGCAACGGCGGCGCCATCCGCTTCGACGACATCTTCGCGCTGACCAAGGCGCCGAACAACGGGACGGTCACCGAAGTCAAGGACGGCATGATCCGCTCGACCGCACAGTTCATCATCGGCGACTCTGGCGGCCCGGTGGTCATGCGCGGAACGGGTGAATGGGTAGGGATCGTCAGCGGAACCGACTCGAATTTCATTCTCGGCCAATGGGTCAACACCAGCGCCAAGAACATCCTCGACGATCTCAATCCGCGCAACGTCACCGGCAGCGGATTCACGCCGGTGGACAACGAGAGCACCGCGCCGACCGCGGACCCCGCATGCCCGAGTTCGCTGTGCTGAAGCCGACGCCCGCGGGCACACAGTTCGCGAACACGGTCGGACGGGAAACGCACGAATGAGGCGAACCGTCCGGTACCTCACCGGTCTGGTCGCGGCGATGGCCCTGATCTCGGGATTGACACCGGGTGTCGCGGCGGCGGCCGAGCCTCCGGCGCCGAGCCTCAAGACAATCGGCCCTGGGGCCGGCCTCGTCTTCGTAAACGAGTACGGCAGAGGGAGATGCACCCTGGGCGCGGCCGGCATCGATGCCGCCGGGCGCAAGGTCGGCATCACCGCGGGCCACTGCCGGATCGAGGAGAAGTTCGACCCGCAAGACACCTGCAAGACGATCGAATCCGACCCCGTGAAGGAACCCTGGTACCAGCCCAAGTTCTGGGGGCCCACAGAAGGCGTGCACGTCCTCACCAATGACTACCCGGTCTGGGACTGGCGCGACATCCTGGACAACACCTGGGACGCCGCCGCGGACAACTTCGGACTGCTTCCCGGCCGAATGGAGGCCGCCCCGATCGGCTGGATCCGCTGGGTCAACAAGGGCAGCAACGACTGCAGCCTCACCACCACGACCGATTACATGGTCATCGAGTTCGCGTCGCACGTCCAGCTCACCAGTCGGGTGACGGACAAACTCGGCAACGGGGTTCGCAGCACCCTCGACGGGCGTCCGTTCACGATCAACTCGACCCATCGCGACTCCGAGGGGAGGCCGGCGCTACCGCGCCCCGTTCTCGACTACGTCGAGACCTTCGGTGCGATGTCCGACCGCAAGCCCGGAACCCTCTTCCCGCCCGAGGAAACCTTCGCACGGGCACCCAGCTACGGGATGGTCACGGGGGTCGACGGCGGTCTCATCCGGTCCTACGCAGGCTTCCGCAAGGGCGATTCCGGCGGACCCGTCGTCATACGCGGCACCGGCAGGTGGGTGGGGATCATCACCCGAACCGACCTCAACAATGCCCCGTTCGTCATCACCTCGGCCAAGAACATCCTGGCCGATCTGAACTCGCGGAACATCACAGGCAGCGGCTTCACGCCGGTGGACAGCGAGGGCACCGCACCGCCGGAGACCCCCGCCTGCTCCGGCTCGCTGTGCTGAACTGACGCTCACTGCCGCGCCGCGATGTCCGCCTCGCCCGAGAGTGCGGGGGTGTCCCGGGTCAGGGTGCGGCCGAGGAAGAAATCCGGCTGGCGCAGCCGCATGACCAGCATCAGCACCGCGCCGAGCAGCAGCACACCGAAGCCCATGAAGAACACCAACCCGATGCCGCCGATCGACGCGCCGCTGCCGTTGTCCGGGTTCATGCTCTCCCCCACCGAGATCACGAACACCGTCGCCAGCATGATGCCGCCGATGAGCGGGAACAGGAACTTGAACACGACATTCCTGGCGCTGGTGAAGAGCTCGTGCCGGAAGTACCAGACACACGCGAACGCCGTGATGCCGTAGTACCAGCAGATCATGATCCCCAGCGCGGCAATGGTGTCCAGCAACGCCCGCTCCGACAGCAACGAGACGACCGTGTAGAACGCCCCGGTCACCACGCCCGCCACCACCGTCGCATAGGTGGGCACCAGGAACCGCGGGTTCACCTCGGCGAGCTTGCGCGGAAACGCCCCGTACGCGCCCATCGCCAGCATCGTCCGGGCGGCGGGCAGGAACGTCGTCTGCAGGCTGGCGATCGACGAGGCGAACACGGCCAGGAACAGCAGCAGGCCCGCCCAGTGGCCGAGCACCGGTTCGGCCAGCGCACCGAACACGTTCTCGGAGTTGTCCGGATTGCCGAGACCGAGACCGTCCTCGCCCACCCCCGCGTACATCATCACCGCGACAGCCACCAGCAGGTAGGTCACCAGGATCGACACGACGCACAGCAGTCCCGCCCGGCCGGGGGTCTTCGTCGGATCCTTCGACTCCTCGCCGAGGGTGAGGCAGGTGTCCCATCCCCAGAAGGCGAAGATCGAGCCGGTCACCCCCACCACGAACGCGCCGAGCGCGAGCCCGGTGAACGGGTTGAACCAGGAGGGGTCGAACTCGAGACCGGCGGGCGCCGAACCCGAGGCCACCCGCACGAACGCGGCGATCACGAAGACCAGGAGCACCACCATCTGAAAGCCGACCAGCACGAACTGGATTCGCTGACTGGTGGTGATGCCTCGGCCCGATATCCAGGTCGCTATGGCGAGGAAGGCGAGGGTGGTGGCGATGTTCACGGCCTTGTGGTCCGCCAGGTCGCCGATCGACGGTTGGTCGAAGACGCGAGCCAGGAACAGGTAGAAGAACTCCACAGCGATCGCGGCCAGGTTGGAGAGCACGATGATGGTGGCCATCACCATGCCCCACCCGCACATCCAGCCCACGTACGGCCCGAATGCCTTGGTGGACCAGGTGAACGACGCGCCGCAGTCGGGCGATTCCGCATTGAGCTCCCGGTACGCGTACGCGGTGAGGAACATCGGGATGAAGCCGGCGATGAAGATGGCGGGCATCTTCAGGCCCACCGCGGCCACGATCAGGCCGATGCTCGCGGTCAGGGTGTACCCGGGTGCCACACAGGAGATCCCGATGACCGCCCCCGAGAAGGTGCCGATCTTGCCCGGCGCCAGCCCCTTGGAGACCAGGCCACCCGACGCGGGACGATCCGCTTGACCGGCCATGGTCGTCAGACCTCCTCTTTCGGCACGACGATCATCGGAACCGGAACCACCCGGAGCATCTTGGACACCGTCGATCCGAGGAAGAGGTGACGCGGGCGGGCGAGGCGGCTGGAACCGACCATGATCAGATCCCCGTCGCTCCACTCCAACTTGCTCACCGCCGATTCGACGTTCGCACCGTCCGCGATCTCCGACTCGACCGCGATGTCCTCGGGTAGCCCGGATCTCGCGGACTCGAGGACCTCGGCCGCATGCGCCATGGCCCGTTGGCGGGCCGATTCCGGTGTGTCCGAGCGCATGCGACGGGACATGTCGAGTGGCACAAGGGACACCAGCCGCAGCGGGGCCATCGCCCGCCTGCTCACCGCAACCGCCTCCCGCAACAGCAGACCGGCTCCAGCGCGGGTGCCGAGCGCGCAGGTGACGCTGCCGATCTTCTTCGCGGCCGAATGCCTCATACCCCGCGGTGCGAGCGCCATCGACAGGTGCGCGCAGTGCAACAGTTCGCCGGTGACCGACCCGATCGAGTGCCGCCCCAGCAGTCCGTCCCCTGAGGCCCCGATGACGATCATCTCCGCGTCGAGCTCGTCGGCGATGTCGAGCAATCCCTGGGCGAAGGACTCGTTGGAGCGCAGGTGGGTCCGAACGATGACGTCGTCGGGAACGGTGGCCCGCGCCTCGACCAGCCATTCCACCGCCTGATCGGACAGCAGCTCCTCGTATGCCGAGTCGACGCGGATCCTCGTCGGCACCGGCGCCTCGTCGGGTAGCACCAGGCAGATGTCGATCTCTGCGCCGAGGCTGCGGGCCAGCAGAACGCCGAGCGCGAGACCGTCCGCGCCGCTGGGAGTTGCGAGATACCCCACTACCAATCGCATGTCGGCCAACCAATCGTCGGTGAGCGGTCAGGAACTTCAGCGGTCCACGATCACGCCTCCCCCTCGGGATGGCAGCTGTGGCCGCCCGCGTCGGCGTGACAGTCCTTCGCGGGCGTCGGTGCCACGTCCAGTGCCGGGTTGCGATCGAAGAAGCCGACCGGCTTGAGCCAGAAGCTCACCGTGTCCGCGGGCATCACCGGCCAGTCCTCGGGCCTGGTGATGTGGTGGATCCCGAAGACATACCAGAGCACGACGTCGGTGTTCTCGATGGATCGGTTCGCCTTGGTCCACTCGGGTAGTCCGTGGTCGACGCCGCTCTGGTTGACGAACTCACCCGAGGGCCAACGCTCCTCCGGCTCGTTCGGCGTCACCCAGAGGGTGTGCCCGATCACCTGGCTGCGCTGGAAGATCGGCGATGCCGGGTCGAACATCGAGGGGAACGCCCCTCCTGGGACCAGCTTGTACGCGGGCGCGGTTCCGAGGCCGTTGGTGGTGTTGTCGTTGACCACCTTCCAGGCCCGCTGGGACTGCCAGTCGAAATCCTGCTTGCCCTGTTCCTCGGTGCGCAGCGGGGTGTTGCGCTGCCGCAGCGACAGCCCGTACGGATTGTCCGGG
Source organism: Rhodococcus sp. UNC363MFTsu5.1 (assembly GCF_000686785.1). Classification (NCBI taxonomy): domain Bacteria; kingdom Bacillati; phylum Actinomycetota; class Actinomycetes; order Mycobacteriales; family Nocardiaceae; genus Rhodococcus; species Rhodococcus sp. UNC363MFTsu5.1. Next base: position 85,169 of record NZ_JMLO01000024.1, on the reverse strand, counting down.
CCCATCGGGACCATCTCGGTCTCGGTGGCGTACACCGTGTTCTCGGTGCCGTCGATGTCGAGGTCCATCCGGGCGACCAGGAAGTGCTGGTGGTAGGGCGCATAGGTGCGCTCGTCCACGAGCGTGCCGTGCGGGTGCGTTGCGCCCTCGTCGAAGTGGCTGACCACCATGATTCCCGTTGCGCGGACCTCACATTCGATGTTGCCGTCCTGGTAGAAGCGCCAGTAGGTGAGGTACTCGTAGTTCGCGACGGTGACGTGGAAGGAGACCGTGAGCCTGCGCATCCGGCGCACCTGCGCCCCGTCGTGGTCGACGTGCTTCCAGAGGACCGCGTTGTCCTCCTCGTGGATGCAGATCGCGTTCTTGATCGTGTACGGCTCACCCTTGCTGTTGTGCAGCACCGCGTCGAGGTACCGGATCTCGCCGAGGCAGTCGCAGCCCAGCTCGAGCGAGGTGGTCATGAACCCGATACCCCACTCGCCGATGTCGAAGGCGGTGCGGCGGTAGTGGTCCTCGCAGTGGTCCCGGTACGGCACGACCATCTCCGCGAACGAGAGCCGGTTGGCGATCGGCCGCACGCGGCCGTTGTCGTCGTAGGTGATCGCGTGCAGGGTCATCCCCTCGCGGTAGTTGAAACCCACCCGCAGCGACCAGTTCTGCCAGGTCAGCTTGTTGCCCTCGAGGGTGAAGGAGGGTCCGTCCGGCTGGGTGATCTCCAGCGGTCGGAGCGGCTCGCGGGTGCTGGCGTTCCTGATCCGCTCCGGGATGTGCCGCGGCACGTACTCCCCCATGATCTCCGGCCGGTCCACGGAGAACGTGTCCTCGATCTCCAACAGCTCCATGCTGTTGACGTCGATCACACAGTGGAAGCCGTTGACCGGTCCCGCATAGGGATTCGCCCCCTCGGCGGCCTTGACCCAGGTGTCCGACCAGCCGAGCCTGCGGCCCTTGTACTTGTCGGGGATGACGGCCTCGCCGTAGGTCCAGGTGTCCATGAACACCAGGCTCATGTCCGTGATCCCCCGCTTCGCCAACGCCGCAATGACATCCGGGTGGTTGCGCAGGACCTCGTCGCACTCCTCCCACTCGTCGACGGTGAAGTTCGCCTGCACCCCGGGAACATGTCGCCACGTCAGCACCGAGTCCGCGGTGAGCGAGACCAGGGCCTTGTAGGTCTTGTTCTCGGCCCGCTCGAAACACACCACGTGCGCACGGCGGTCGGGTGCCGTCCCGTCCGCGTCGAACGCGGCGATCTCGGCCTTCGACGGCTCGGCGAGTTCGATCGAGGCGTACCGCCAGCCCGGTCCGACCCCGTGATCGCGGGCGAGTACCGCCGCGACCGCGGCGAACTCGTCGGACGAGAGCGGGTCGAGCGGATGAGAGTTGTCAGCCACGGTTGCTCCCTGCCAGAGATCGGATGATTGCTTCGAGCACGTCGAGGGCCTCGCCGAACAGTTCCTTGCCGATCACCAGCGGCGGGAGCAGCCGGATCACGTTGCCGTAGGTACCGCAGGTGAGCACGATGACGCCCTGTTCGAGCGCCTGTGCCGCAATGGCCTTGGTGATGTCCGGGTCCGGTTCGGTGCCGCCAGGGCGGACGAACTCCATCGCCTGCATGGCCCCGCGGCCCCGCACCTCGCCGATCACCCCCACCTCGGACGCCAGCGCGCGCAGTCGGCGCTGCGCCAGCTCCCCGATCTGCCGGGCCCGCCCCGCCAGGTCCAGCTCGCGCATCGACTCGATCGAGGCGAGCGCGGCCGCGCACGCGATCGGGTTGCCGCCATAGGTGCCGCCGAGCCCGCCGGGATGCACCGCATCGAGCAACTCGGCCCTGCCGGTGATCGCGGCGAGCGGCAGGCCGCCCGCGATGCCCTTGGCCATCGTGATGATGTCCGGCACGATGGCCTCGTCCTCGCTGGCGAACCAGGTCCCGGTGCGGGCGAAGCCGGTCTGCACCTCGTCGGCGATGAAGACGACCTCGTTCGAGCGTGCCCATTCGACAAGTGCGGGCAAGAATCCCGGTGCGGGCACGATGAACCCGCCCTCGCCCTGGATCGGTTCGATGACGATCGCGGCCACCGTGTCGGCACCGATCTGCTTCTCGATCTGACTGATGACCCGGCGCGCCGACTCGTCGCCGCTGAGTCCGGCCTCGTCGCGGAACGGGTACGACATCGGCATCCGGTAGATCTCCGGGGCGAACGGACCGAAGTTCGCCTTGTAGGGCATCGCCTTCGCGGTCAACGCCATCGTCAGGTTCGTGCGTCCGTGGTAGGCGTGGTCGAAGGCGATGACGGCGTTCCTGCCGGTCGCCAGCCTCGCCACCTTGACCGCGTTCTCGACCGCCTCCGCGCCGGAGTTGAACAGCACCGAACGCTTTTCGTGGGTACCCGGGGTCAGCGCGGCCAGTTCCTCGGCGACCCTGACGTATCCCTCGTACGGGGTGACCATGAAACAGGTGTGCGCGAAATGCACGGCCTGCTCGGAGACCGCCTGCGCGACCGCGGGGTTGGAGGCGCCGACACTGGTGACCGCGATGCCAGCCCCCAGATCGATGAGCGAGTTCCCGTCCACATCGACCAGCACGCCGCCGTCGGCGTCCGCCGCGTAGACGGGAACGCTCGACCCGACCCCGGCCGCCACCGATGCCCTCCGGCGCGCGGTGAGGGCCTGCGATCTCGGACCGGGGAGCGGCATGCGGAGCGTCCGTTCCTGCGGCAGTCGGTACCGGAGTGCGTCCATGGCGGCAATCCTCGAGTGTGCGGAGTGGGTGCGATTCGCGCTCAGTCGTGGGAACTCATGACGTGCTTGAGCCGGGTGTAGTCCTCGACCCCGTATGCCGAGAGATCCTTGCCGTATCCGGAGTACTTGAAGCCACCGTGCGGCATCTCCGCCACGAGCGGGATGTGGCAGTTCACCCACACCGCCCCGAAATCGAGTGCGGCGGACATCCGCTGCACCGTTCCGTGGTCCCTCGTCCACACGCTCGAGGCGAGGCCGTACCGGACATCGTTGGCGAGTTCGACGGCCTGTTCCTCGTCGGTGAAGGACTGGACGGTCAGCACCGGGCCGAACGTCTCCTCCTGCACGATGTCGTCGTCCTGCCGCACGCCGGTGACGATGGTCGGTTCGAGGAAGAAGCCCTGCTCCCCCAGCCGCTTTCCCCCGGTGACGATCCTCGCGTGCGCGGGCAACGCCGCGATCTTGCCGGTCACGGCCGTGAAGTGGTTGACGTTGTTGAGCGGTCCGTAGAAGGTGTCCGGGTCGGTGGGAAGGCCGGTCTTGAGGCCCTTCGCCTTGGCCACGAGCGCGTCGACGAACTCGTCGTGGATCGCCTCCTGCACCAGCACCCTCGTCACCGCCGTGCAGTCCTGGCCTGCGTTGAAGAAAGCCGCCTCCGCGATCCCACCCGCGGCCTTGTCGACGTCGACGTCGGCGAACACCACCGCGGGTGCCTTGCCACCGAGTTCGAGGTGGGCGCGTTTGACCTGCTTGGCCGCCGACACCGCCACCGCGATACCCGCACGGACCGACCCGGTGATCGAGACCAGTCCGAGGTCCGGGTGCTCGACGAGAGTCGCGCCGGTGCCGCCGTTGCCCAGCACGACGTTCAGCACGCCGTCGGGCAGGATCCCCTTCGTGAGCCGGGCGAGCACCAGCGTGCTCTCGGGGGTGGTGTCGCTCGGCTTGAGCACCACTGTGTTCCCGGCGGCGAGCGCGGGCCCGACCTTCCAGATCGCCATCATGAACGGGTAGTTCCACGGTGTCACCTGACCGACAACCCCGATCGGCTCACGCCGGACGTATGAGGTGAACCCGTCCATGTACTCACCCGCCGACTTGCCCTCGAGCATGCGGGCCGCGCCGGCGAAGAACCGGAGCTGATCGGCCCCGACCTTCACCTCCTCTGCCGCGATGACAGCCTTCGGCTGGCCGGTGTTGCGGCACTGGGCGTCGACGAGCTCGTCACTGTGCGCCTCGATCGCATCGGCGAGCGCGAGCAGCGCGGCCTGCCGGACGCCAGGAGTGGTCCGCCCCCACGATTTGAACGCCTCCCTGGCCGCCGCAACTGCGGCGTCGACGTCGGCCTTGGTGGAGATCGGCGCCCTGGCGACCACCGTCTCATCCACCGGATTCACCACTTCGATCGAATCCGTTGCCGTGGAGGCGACGAAGCGACCGTTGACGTAGTTCTCGAGTAGTTCGACTGCCATGGATTCCCACACCTCCGCCAGACGGTTGCGAGTTCACGAGCTGGGACAAGTGTGCGCCTCATCGCCGCATCCGCGCAGGCGTACCGGACCCGGCCGACGAACCCATCCCCGGGCGGCACGACATGGATTGCCCTCTGCGAGAACACCTTCGACAAGACGTGGAATCCCCGGCCGGCGGCGCACCCTCGTCGGCAGTATGACAGGAGCCCGTTCGGGCATCAGATGCCGCCTCCTGCGTCCCATCAGAGTAGACGGAATCGCACTGCTCAGAGGCGGTTTCGGCACGAAACTTCGCCGACCGTGATCGCGATCGTGGACATCTGGAGGATGGCTATTCGGGCAGATCGGCGGTTATCATTCGAAGCGATGTTCCGGACGGTCTTAGACCAGATCGGGGCCGTCTCCTTGGAATGAGAGGAGCCCCCAAGTGAAACTTCACAAAGGCACGACGCTCTCCGTATTGGTCATCGCGACGATGGGGATCGGCGCCGGTACTTCCTACGCCGCACCGCCACCCCCGGATGACACGACCATCACCTACCAGGCCCCCGAGACCCCGGATCCGTTGACCGGAGTACTCGAACCCCATGAGGTGTACAGCCAGGAAGCCTATGACAACCTGGTCACGCAATTCGAGATCGGCTGGATGGGTGGCGGAAACATCAACGCGAACATCGGGGCCGGCGTCGGAGCCGTGGTCGGCTGCGTCCTGTTCCTGTTCGTTGGATGCATCCCCGGTGCCGTGATCGGCGGCGCGGCAGGCGCCATCAGCGGGTCGAGCAACGCGAATCCCGCTTTGGCACCCGCCTTCTTCGACTTCGTGCGGACCCTCCCCTGATCACGACCGTCGGCCCGACTCACGCCCTGTCTACGTGAGGTAGCGGTAGGCAGGCGAGCCGGGCTCGAGCTGCTCGACGTGCACACCGGACTCGTGCATGCGCTCCAGCAGCGGGGGCAACCCCTCGGCCGCGCCGAGCTCGATGCCCACCAGCGCCTCACCCGTCTCGCGGTTGTTCCGCTTGACGTATTCGAAGAGGGTGATGTCGTCCTCAGGACCTAGCACCTCGTCGAGGAACCGGCGCAGCGAACCCGGCTCCTGCGGGAAGTCCACAAGAAAATAATGCTTGAGCCCGAGATGAACCAGCGAACGCTCGAGGATCTCGCCGTAGCGCGAGACGTCGTTGTTGCCGCCCGAGATAAGGCAGACGACCGTGCTCCCCGGCTTGACCTTCACCAGTTCCAGTGCCGCCACCGACAGCGCACCCGACGGTTCGGCGATGATGCCCTCGTTCTGGTAGAGGCCGAGCAATGCCGTGCAGACCGCTCCCTCGTCCGCGTGGATCATCGCGAAGGTGCCTTCGCCCGCGATGCCCGAACGCGGCTGGGCCACCAGCGGCAGCGAGCCGTGCGAGACGACGCCTGCGCCGAGCGCTGACATCACCTCCAACGGCAGGTCGCCGATTCGCCGGACCGCGGTGCCGTCGACGAACGGGTCGATCTCGGGCAGCGTCACCGGCGCGCCCGCGACCAGTGCCGCCGTCATCGATGCCGCGCCGCTCGGCTCGACACCGACGATCGCGGTGTGCGGCGAGCGCTCGTGCAGGTACGTGGCCATGCCCGCGATCAGCCCACCGCCGCCGACCGGGACGATCACCGTGCCCGGCTCTTCGCCGAGCTGTTCCACGATCTCGGCAGCGATGGTCCCCTGACCGGCGGCGGTCCGCGGATCGTCGAAGGGCGGCACCATCGTCGCGCCGGTCCGCGCGACGTCGTCCTTGGCCGCCGCCGCGGCGGCGTCGTAGGTCTTGCCAATGGCGATCAACTCGACGAACGAGCCGCCGTGCGCCTTGATTCGGTCGCGCTTCTGTCGCGGCGTGTTGGCGGGCACGTAGATCCGGCCGCGGATCTGCATCGTCCTGCAGGCGTAGGCCACGCCCTGCGCGTGGTTGCCGGCGCTGGCGCACACCACGCCCGACTCCCGCTCCTGCGGGGTGAGCTGGACCATCAGGTTGTACGCGCCGCGCAGCTTGAACGACCGGACGACCTGCAGGTCCTCGCGCTTGAGGTACACCTTCGCGCCGGTTGCCGCCGACAGCCGGTCGCTGAACTGGAGCGGGGTCACCGCAACGACGTCCGAAATTCGCCTCTGGGCAGCATCGATCTCATCCGCATCGAGCGGCAGAGTGGCCATCAGGTCGGCGAGTTCCGGGGATTTCGACACCTCAATATGCTGCCACCTGCGCCCGCGGCCCGGCGACCCGACCCGGCATCTCAGCCACGGGGGTCGAACTGCGAGGGCCTCGGGATGTTCCGCAGATTGGACTTCGCCATCTGCACGGCCTCGCCGACCCCGCCGTTCATCACCATCTTCGACATCGCGAGGGCGAAGCCCTTGACCTGGCCGCCGGTGATCGTCGGCGGCAACGACAGCGCATTCGGATCCGTCACGAGGTCGACCAACGCCGGCCCGGGATGCGCCAGCACCTCCCGCAATCCGGTCTCGATGTCGCCCGGGTCCTCGATCCGCCGGGCGAAGATGCCGAGGGCGTTCGCCACGGCGGCGTAGTCGACCGCGGGCACGTCCACGCCGAAGTCCGGCAGCCCGTCGACCAGCATCTCGAGCTTGACCATCCCGAGGGTCGAATTGTTGAACACCACGATCTTGACCGGGATCCGGAACGACGCGACGGTGACGAGCTCGCCGAGCAGCATCGACAACCCGCCGTCGCCGGACACCGAGATCACCTGCCGGTCCGGCGCGGCGAGCTGCGCACCGATCGCGTGCGGCAGCGCGTTGGCCATCGAACCGTGCAGCGCCGACGACAGGAATCGCCGCGACCCGTTCGGGTTCAGATAGCGCGCGGTCCACACGTTGCACATCCCGGTGTCGGCCGTGAACACCGCGTCCTCCGCCGCGAGGTCGTCGAGGATCGACGCCGCGTACTCCGGATGGATCGGCGTGCGCTGCTTGACCGGGCTCGTGTACGCCCCGACCACCTTCTCCATCAGGGTGCGGTGCCGATCGAGCGACTCAGTGAGGAACGCCCGGTCGGTCTTGCGGTGCACCAGGGGGTTCAGCGCCCGGAGCGTGCTGACCGTGTCGCCGTGCACCGCGAGATCGAGGCTCGTGCGCCTGCCCAGCTTCTCCCTCGCGACGTCGATCTGCGCGGTGCGGACATCGACGGGCAGGAACTGGTCGTACGGGAAGTCGGTGCCGACCAGGAGCAGCAGATCCGCACCGTGCATACCGTCGTGCGCGGCGCCGTAGCCCAGCAGTCCGGTCATGCCGACATCGAACGGGTTGTCGTACTGGATCCACTCCTTGCCGCGCAGCGTGTGGCCCATCGGCGCGGCCACGGTGTCGGCGAGGGACAACAGCTCGTCCCTGGCGCCGCGGACACCCATGCCCGCGAAGATCGCGACCCGCTCGGCGCCGTTGATCGCGTCGGCGAGCACCCGGACGTCGGCGTCGTCGGGCACGACGGCGGGCGCGCGCGTCCCGACCAGCGTCGGCGGGGTGCCCGCGGCCGGATAGTCGGCGATGTCGCCGGGCACCGTGATCACCGCGACCCCCGATCGGCCGAGCGCGTGCTGCATCGCGGTGTGCACGATCCGCGGCGACTGTGCCGGGGTGCTGATCATCTCCGAGTACTGCGAGCAGTCGACGAACAACCGGTCCGGGTGGGTCTCCTGGAAGTAGCCGGTACCGATCTGGGTGCTCGGGATGTGCGAGGCGATGGCGAGCACCGGCGCACCCGACCGGTTCGCGTCGTACAACCCGTTGATCAGGTGCAGGTTGCCCGGCCCGCAGGATCCCGCACAGACGGCCAGCTCACCGGTGATCTGCGCTTCGGCCGACGCCGCGAAGGCCGCAGCCTCCTCGTGCCGCACGTGGATCCAGTCGATTCCGCCCGTGGCCGCGCCGCCGGTCCGGCGGACCGCGTCGACGATCGGGTTGAGGCTGTCGCCCACGATTCCGTAGATCCGGCGGACACCCGCGGCGACGAGCTGGGACACGATCTGGTCTGCAACGGTCTCCGCGGCCACGGCGGCCCTCCTGCTACTGCGGGGTGAGCACGAACACGGGGATCTGGCGGTCGGTCTTCTTCTGGTACTCCGCGTAGTCGGGCCAGACCGCGACGGCACGCTCCCACCACACGGCCTTCTCGTCGCCGGTCACCTCGCGCGCGATCATGTCCCGCTTCACGGGTCCGTCCTGGAGTTCGACCTGCGGATTCGCGATGACATTGTGGTACCAGACCGGATGCTTCGGCGCGCCGCCGAGCGAGGCGACGATCGCGTACTCCCCCTCGTGCTCGACGCGCATCAGCGGGGCCTTGCGAAGCTTGCCGGATTTGGCGCCCTTGGTGGTGAGCAAGACCACCGGTTTGCCCTGCATGGTCGTGCCCTCGGTGCCGCCGGACCTCTCGTACAGCTCGGCCTGATCGGCGGACCACTTCGTCGGACTGGGCTCGTACTCTCCTGTCAGCGGCATGCCACCAGTGAACACCCGTGGCCACGGCGGCGCAGCCCGACAGGCCGAAGTCCGATTGGCGAACTCAAGTGTTCGTTGGACCGAACTTCGATCTCCTAGTAGCCTGAACTCATGACCACCGCCGACTTCGCAGCCACGCCGCACCGCAGCGCGCGCGGCCGTGGCGCCTCGGTGAATCTGGCGGGTACCGACTGGCCGCTGTACAAGCTCGAGGCGCTGGTCGCGGGCCTGCTGACGTTCGTCGCCCTGCTCGTCATCACCCAGGCGATGCAGCCCGCCGTGCTGGTCGCCGCCGCCGCCACCGTGGTCGTGTGGTGGGCGCGCCGCCTGTACGGGGCCGGCGACCGGGTCACGCGGGCCGGGCGCTAGCCACCTCCCGCTTGGCCGAGCGTCTGCGCTCGATCCCGTCCAGCAGCACGTCGAGCCCGACCGAGAAGTTCTCGGTCGCCTCGTCCTCGAGATGCGGCGCTCGCCCGCCCTCCAGGTACGCACCCCGCTCCTCCGCGGCGGCCTCGACCCCAAGCCGCACCAACATCGGAAAGCGCTCGGCGAAATCCGGGGCCACCTGCTGCAGCAGTGCGGATCGCGTCGACCACCACTGCTCGTCCGACATCCCGGTCGCGTCGGCCGCCCGCCGCGAATCGGCGACAGCCGCGGCGGCGCCGCGCACGAAGTGGAACAACGCGCCGACGACGCGGCGCAGGACCCGGGCGGACAGTCCGGCCTCGAACAGGATCCGCACCAGCGCCTCGAGGACGGCCTGCTCGTCGGGCCCGAGCACAGGCCGCGCATAGGAGACCGTGAGCGTCCACGGATGCCGGATATAGAAGGCCCACAGGTCGCGGGCCCACGATGTGACGGCCGGCCGCCACCCCTCGGCGAGGTCGTAGGACGTCGGCAGCTCACCGTGCGCCCTGTCGTACATCAGGTCCACCAACTCGGCCTTGCTGGGCACGTAGGTGTACAGCGCCATCGCCGTGCGGCCGAGCCGAGCGCCGACCGCACGCATGGACAGTCCCGCCATCCCGGCCTCGTCCGCCACCTCGATCGCCGCCGCGACGATCTCGTCGACGGTCAGCGCCTGCCTCGGGCCCGGTGCGGGGCCCCGGCCCTGCGCGGACCCAGGGCCGCCCGCGCCCTGCGCTCGCCACAGCAGTGCCATCGATCGGACTGCATCGCCCTGACCTGCAACCACACTCACCGAGAACAACTCCTTACGAGGTAAGCAATTGCGGGAATCATTTCCTTACGACATAAAGGAGATGGAGATCGGCATACCACGCTGCGGCGTTCCCCCGGTGCGGCTCAGCCGGCCAGGCAGCCCGGTCCGAGCAACGCCTTCAGGTCGCCCATCAACGCGGAGGACGGCTCCACCCGCAGGCTGTCGTCCAGCTTGAGGGTGGTGATCCGGTCGCCGCTGATCAATCGCAGGTGCACGTCCGAGGTGCCGGGGTGCCGGGTCAGCACCTGCTTGAGCGCGCCGACCTTGTCCTCGGTGCACAGCCGCGTCGGCAGGCTCACCGCCACCGGCTTCGCCACCCCGACCGCGGAGAGGTCGGGCACCGCGAGGTCGTTGCCGATCAGCGACATCCGGTCGTCACGGATCGAGACCCTCGCCTTCACCAGCACGATGGCGTCTTCCGAGATGTCCATGCCGTAGACCGAGTAGGCCTGCGGGAAGAACAGCACCTCGATACCGCCGACGAGGTCCTCGAGCTGGATGATGGCCCAGGTCAGACCGTTCTTGTTGATCCGCCGGTCCACCGAGGCGATGATGCCGCCGATGGTCACCTGGGCGCCGTCCTTGACCTCACCCTCGAGGATCGAGGCGATCGAGGTGTCGGACTGCTGCCGGAGGATGTGCTCGACGCCGTTGAGCGGGTGGCCGGAGACGTAGAGCCCCAGCATCTCCCGCTCCAGCGCGAGGCGGTGCTTGGTTTCCCACTCCTCGTCGGGGATCCGGATCGCGAACACCGAGGAGAGCGAGTCGTCCCCGCCGCCGCCCGCGTCGCCGAAGAGATCGAACTGCCCGACCGCCTCGGCCTTCTTGGTGCCCAGCACCGACTCGATGGCGTCGGTGTGGACCAGGAACAACCCCTTGCGCGGGTGCTCGAGCGAATCGAAGGCACCCGCCTTGATGAGCGACTCGGTGACCTTCTTGTTGCAGGCGACCACGTCGATCTTGTTGAGGTAGTCCGAGAAATCGGTGAACTTCGACTTCTCCGTGCGCGCCTTGATGATCGAGGCCACCACGTTCGCGCCGACGTTGCGAACCGCGCCCATGCCGAAGCGGATGTCGCTGCCGACCGAGGCGAAGTTGACCTCCGACTCGTTGACGTCCGGCGGCAGCACCGTGATGCCCATCTTCCGGCAGTCGGCCAGGTAGATCGCGGACTTGTCCTTGTCGTCGCCCACCGAGGTGAGCAGGCCGGCCATGTACTCGGCCGGGTAGTTTGCCTTGAGGTACGCCGTCCAGTAGGAGACGAGGCCGTAACCGGCCGAGTGCGACTTGTTGAACGCGTACCCGGCGAAGGGCAGCACCGTGTCCCACAGCGCCTTGATGGCCTTGGCACCGAAGCCGTTGGCCAGCATGCCCGCCTCGAAGCCCTCGAACTCGGCCTCGAGCACCGACTGCTTCTTCTTGCCCATGGCGCGGCGCAGGATGTCTGCTCGACCCAGTGAGTAGCCGGCCACCTTCTGGGCCAGCTGCATGATCTGCTCCTGATAGATGATCAGGCCGTAGGTCTCCGAGAGGATGTCCTTGAGCGGCTCCTCCAGCTCGGGGTGAATCGGGCTGACCTCCTCGAGCGCGTTCTTGCGCTTGGCGTAGGAGGTGTGCGCGTTCATGCCCATCGGGCCGGGACGATAGAGCGCGAGCGCGGCGACGATGTCGCCGAATCCGGTCGGCTGCATCAGCTTCAGCAGCTCCCGCATGCCGCCGCCGTCGAGCTGGAACACCCCGAGGGTGTCGCCGCGGGAGAGCAGCTCGTAGGTCGCCGGATCATCCATCGGGATGGTGTCCAGGTCGAGGTCGATGCCCCGGTTCGCCTTGATGTTCTCGAGCGCGTCACCGATGACCGTCAGGTTCCGCAGTCCGAGGAAGTCCATCTTGAGCAGGCCGATGTCCTCACACGACGGGTAGTCCCAGCCGGTGATGATGGCGCCGTCCTGCGCGCGCTTCCACACGGGGATCGCGTCGGTGAGCGGCTCGGACGACATGATCACCGCGCAGGCGTGCACGCCTGCGTTGCGGATCAGGCCCTCGAGCCCCTTCGCGGTCTGGTAGATCTTCGCGACGTCCGGGTTGGAGTCGATCAGCGCCCGGACCTCGGCTGCCTCCTTGTAGCGCTCGTGCTCGGGGTCGGTGATGCCGGAGACCGAGATGTCCTTGGCCATGATCGGCGGCGGCAGCGCCTTGGTGATCTGATCGGCGATGGCGAAACCGGGCTGGCCGAACTGGACGCGGGCCGAGTCCTTGATCGCGGCCTTCGTCTTGATGGTGCCGAACGTGATGACCTGGGCCACCCGGTCGCTGCCCCACTTGTCGGTGGCGTAGCGGACCATCTCGCCGCGGCGGCGATCATCGAAGTCGATGTCGATATCGGGCATCGAGACGCGCTCGGGGTTGAGGAACCGCTCGAACAGCAGGCCGTACGGGATCGGGTCGATGTTGGTGATGCCCATCGCGTAGGCGACGAGCGAGCCTGCCGCGGAACCTCGGCCGGGGCCGACGCGGATGCCGACCTCCTTGGCGTGGTTGATCAGGTCGCCGACGACGAGGAAGTAGGCAGGGAAACCCATCTCGTTGATGACGTCGATCTCGTAGTCGGCCCGGGTCAGGTACTCCTGCGGCGGCCCACCGGGGAAACGGCGGTCGAGGCCGGCCAGCACCTCCTTGCGCAGCCAGCTGGCCTGGGTCTCACCCTCGGGCACCGGGAAGATCGGCATCCGGTCGCGGTGCTTCCACACCTCGTCGTAGGGCTGGATCCGCTCGGCGATCAGCAGCGTCGAATCGCAGGCGCCCGGTACCTCGTCGTCCCAGATCGCGCGCATCTCCTCGGCCGACTTGAGGTAGTAGCCGTCGCCGTCGAACTTGAACCGGGCCGGGTCGCTGAGCGTCTTGCCGGTCTGGATGCAGAGCAGCGCCTCGTGGTTCTCGGCGGCGTCCTTGGTGACGTAGTGGCAGTCGTTCGTCGCGAGCGGCGGGATGCCCAGCTTGCGACCGATGTCGAGCAGGCCCTCGCGCACCCGGCGCTCGATGGACAGTCCGTGGTCCATCAGCTCGAGGAAGAAGTTGTCCTTGCCCCAGATCTCCTGCCACTTCGCGGCGGCCTCGAGGGCCTCGCGATCGTGGCCGAGACGGAGCCTGGTCTGCACCTCACCGGAGGGGCAACCGGTGGTCGCGATGATCCCCTCGTGGTGCTCGGCGATGATCTCCTCGTCCATCCGGGCCCACTTGCCGAGCTGGCCCTCGATCGAGGCTCGGGAGGAGAGCTTGAACAGATTCCTGACGCCGGTCGCGTTCTCGGCGACCATCGTCATGTGGGTGTAGGCACCGCTACCGGAGACGTCGTCGGACTTCTGACTGCGGTCGCCCCACAGGACGCGCTTGGTGTTGAACCGGGACTCCGGCGCGATGTACGCCTCGATCCCGATGATCGGCGTGATGTCGTGCTTCTTCGCCTCGTTGTAGAACTCGCTGGCACCGAACATGTTGCCGTGGTCGGTCATTCCGACCGCGGTCATCCCCAGCCGCTGGGCTTCCTTGAAGAGCGGACCGACCTTGGCCGCACCATCGAGCATCGAGTACTCGGTGTGATTGTGCAGATGAACGAACGAGTCAGCCACGCGCGCCTCTCTAGCTCTGGAAGGACTTGGAGCGCCCCGATGCTTCCGGCGCCCTCATCACTAGCGAACCGAGTGTAGGCGCTGGGGCCGACAGCTTCGGTCACCCGCGCCGGGGTGGAGCGCGGCGGGCGGTGTGTTAACCGCGACCCTTTGCCGCGATCGGTGATACTGACGACCGACCCCACCGAGGAGAGTCTGTGACCATCGACACCCAGAGCGAATCGCCCTCCCCGAGCGCCCGACCGCGCCCGCGATGGAAACGGCGGATCCTCTGGGTCGTCGGCATCCTGCTCGCGCTCGTCCTGGCCGCGGTCGTCGCCTTCACCGTCAGCCCGTGGCCCGGCAGCATGGTCGTCCGCTTCGTGTTCGACCGCGGCGCGGCGAAGACCACCACCGCCCTGGAGAAGCACACCCCGCAGGGCATCGCCTCGATCACCGATCAGCAGTACCGGGACGGCGACCCCGACGCCCTCCTCGACGTCTACTTCCCCGAGGCGACGACGGCGCCGTTGCCGACGGTGATCTGGACCCACGGCGGCGCCTGGATCTCCGGCGACAAGTCGCACTACGCCCCGTACTACCAACTGCTCGCGGAGCGGGGGTTCACGGTCGTCTCGCTCGACTACTCGCTGGGACCGGAGCACACCTATCCGACCGCGGTGCACCAGCTCAACGACGCGCACGCCTATGTCATCGCGAATGCCGAGCGACTGCACGTCGATCCGACCCGCATCGTGCTCGCCGGGGACTCGGCCGGCGCGCAGCTCTCCAGCCAGCTGGCCACCCTCGTCACCGATCCCGGGTACGCGCGCGAGCTCGACATCACCCCCGCGCTGCGCCCCGAGCAGCTGCGCGGGGTCGTGCTCAACTGCGGGATCTACCAGGTCGACAAGATGACGGGCGGGTCCGGCATCGTCGGTTGGGGCGCGGACCAGTCGCTGTGGGCGTACACCGGCAGCCGCGACTTCGAGGACTCGACGGCGATCGCGCAGATGTCGACGATGCGCCACGTCACCGCGCAGTTCCCGCCCACCTATATCAGCGGCGGCAACGGGGATCCGCTGACCGACGAGCAGTCCAAGCCGCTGGCGACCGAGCTCGGCGGGCTCGGTGTCGAGGTCACGACGCTGTTCTACCCCGAGGACCACGAGCCGGCGCTGCCGCACGAGTACCAGTTCGATCTGGACAACGAGGACGGTGTGCGTGCGCTGGAGCGGACCGTCGAGTTCCTGAAGGCGCACACCGCGCCGTGACGGTCAGCGCGCCGGGATCAGGACCTCGCGGCGGGACCGACGCACCCGGCGAACCGCGTCGGTGGTGAAGATCAGCAGCGCCAGCCAGATCAGCGCGAATCCCGCCCACCGCGTGCCGGGCATGTCCTCGTGCAGCACCGCGACCCCCCACAGCATCTGCAGCGACGGGGTCAGGTACTGGATGATCCCGAGGGCCACCAGCGGCACCCGCTTGGCGGCCGCACCGAACAGCAGCAGGGGCGCCGCCGTCACCACGCCCGCGGCCATCAGGAGCAGCGTATGGCCGGCGCCGTTGCCGACGAACGTGCCCGTCCCGGTGACGGAGAGGAAGACCAGGTACCCGATCGCGAACGGCGCCGTCACGACGCCCTCGGCGGTGAGGCTGGTCACCGGGTCGAGCGGGACCACCTTCTTGAGCAGCGCGTAGGCGCCGAAGCTCATGGCCAGGACGAGGGCGATCCACGGCGGCCTGCCGTAGTCGAGGGTGAGCACCAGCACCGCGACCGCCGCGAGTGCCAGCGCGGCCGCCTGCCACCGGTTGACCCGCTCCCGGAAGACGATCATCCCGAGCAGCACGCTGACGAGTGGATTGACGAAGTACCCGAGCGCGGTCTCGACCACCCGCCCCGACAGGACGCCGTAGATGTAGGTGCCCCAGTTGACCGAGATCATCAGCGCGGCCGCCGCCACGATCACGGTTGCCTTCGGGGTGAGGGTGCGCAGTCGCGACAGCCTGCGCAGCAGCGCGCCGATCGTCAGCATCACCAGCAGCGTCCACAGCATGCGGTGCGCCAGGATCTCGACCGCACCCGCCGGGGCCAGCAGCCCGAAGAAGATCGGGAACATCCCCCACATCAGGTGCGCCCCGACTGCCGCCGCGACCCCGAGTTCGCCGTCCGATCTGGGCGAGGGGCTCACCGGGCCGGAACCTCACCGTCGTCAGGGCCGGGCCGAACCACCTCGACGTGCTCGGGCAGCAACGGGACCACCGCGAACCGTCCGTGGACGGCGTCCGCAGGCAGCGCCTCGACCGCCCGGACGCCCGGCTTGGACGCCAGGGCGCGGAGTTGCGCGAGGTCGCCGCGCACGGTCATCCCGACCACGCAGGCGCACCCGTCCGCCAGGCGTCCGGCCGACACCGCATCGATGCGGGCCTGCCGGTCCCACTCCCCCGCCGAGCCCTGCAGTCGGCCTGCCGCGACCAGCGGGGAGCGGCGCACCGCCGCCTCGTCCGCGGGCACGTCCACGACGATCAGCTGCGTCTGCACCCGTTCGATCGGCACCTGGAACAGCACCTGCGAGATCCGGACGCCGCCTGCGAGGCGGTACGCCTGATCCACTGTCGCCTCGGGACCGAGCGAGACCAACGCCCAGTGCTGATCGGTGTCGGACCCGGCGACCGAGCTGGCCGCTCGATCGAGGTAGTCCGCGACGGCCTCGCCGTTGTCGGGACCGAGCCGGTCGGTCGCGATCGGCGTCGGCCGCGGCGGGTTGGCGAGGCCGAGCACCACGACCAGCACCGCCAGGGCGAGAGCACAGCAGATCGCCGTGACCGCCCCGGCCCGGTCACGCACTCCTGAGGACCTCGAGGGCGTATTGCAGGTCCTTCGGGTAGTCGCTGGTGATCTCCATCCAGCGACCGTCCGCCGGATGCGCGAACCCGAGCGAGCGGGCGTGCAGCCACTGCCGTTCGAGGCCGAGCCGCTCCGCGAGGCGGGGGTCGGCGCCGTAGGTCAGGTCACCGCAGCAGGGGTGCCGGAGCGCCGCGAAGTGCACCCGGATCTGGTGCGTGCGCCCGGTCTCCAGGTGGATGTCGAGCAGGCTGGCGGCCTGGAACGCCTCCACCGTGTCGTAGTGCGTGATGCTGGGCTTGCCGTCCGCGGTGACCGCGAACTTCCAGTCGTTGCTTCGGTGCCGTCCGATCGGGGCGTCGATCGTGCCGCTGCTCGGGTCGGGGTGGCCCTGGACGAGGGCGTGGTACCGCTTGTCGATGGTGCGCTGCTTGAACGCGCGCTTGAGCAGCGTGTACGCGCGCTCGCTGGTCGCGACCACCATCACCCCGGAGGTGCCGACGTCGAGCCGGTGCACGATGCCCTGCCGCTCGTGCGCGCCGGAGGTGGAGATGCGGAAGCCCGCCGCGGCGAGCCCGCCGATGACCGTCGGCCCGGTCCACCCGACACTGGCGTGCGCGGCGACGCCGACCGGCTTGTCCACCACCACGACATCGTCGTCCGAGTACAGGATCGCCATGCCCTCGACCGGCTGCGCCTCCACCGTCAGCGGCCGTGCCGGCTCGGGCAGTTCGACCTCGAGCCAGGCGCCTGCGGGCAGCCGGTCCGACTTGCCCACCGCGGTGCCGTCGAGCAGGACCGCGCCCTCGTCGGTGAGTGCGGCGACCGCGGTCCGCGACAGGCCGAGCAGTCGGGCCAGGCCGGCATCGACGCGCATGCCCTCGAGCCCGTCCGGGACGGGCATCGACCGTGTCTCCCTCATGCGCCCGTCGCCTTACCGGCATCGGCGCCCGAGGGTGCGGCGGCCTCGGACTCCGAGCCCGCCCTTGTCCCGTCCGGTTCGAACCCGAACAGGGTGAGCGCGACCAGCAGGATGGCGCCGCAGACGATCGCCGAGTCCGCGACGTTGAACACCGGCCACCAGCCGACCGACACGAAGTCGACGACGTGGCCCTGCAGCGGGCCAGGGGCGCGGAAGATCCGGTCGATCAGGTTTCCGAGCGCGCCGCCGAGCACCAGGCCGAGGCCGAGCGCCCACCACGGCGACCGCAGCGTCCTGCCGATCTTGATGACGCCGATCACCACGCCGATCGCGACCAGGGTCAGCACCCAGGTCATCCCGGTGGCCATCGAGAAAGCGGCACCGGGGTTGCGGACCAGGGTCAGCGTCACCACGTCGCCGATCAGGCTGATCGGGTCACCGGGCTTGATGTGCCGCACCGCGAGGATCTTGGTGACCAGGTCCAGTCCCAGGATCAGCGCCGCGATCGCGACCAGCATCGGCATCCTCAGTGGCGCCTGCGCGGCTGCCACCTCGGTTCCACCTCCCGTTGCCTCGTTCGCCCCGGCGTCGGGGTTGTCCGCATTTTCCGCTTCACTCACCCCGCCATCATCCCTTACCGCGGCACGCCGGGCCCCACCACACCCAACCGTGGCTAACCTGGTCGGGTGCCTGTGTTCTCTGGACGGACCGCCCTGGTCGCCGCAACCCTCGCCCTCACCTCCCTGGTCTCCGCGTGCGGGTCCGGCGGTGATGCCGGCCCCACCGACATCGCGACCGCGTCCGCGACCGAGGTCACCGTCCCGGTCTCGGCGGTCACGGCCACCGTCCTCGATCCGGGCGCCGAGCCGCGTCAGCGGGTCACCGTGCACCCGCCGATCGGTTCCGAGCAGCACGCCACGCTGACCACCAGTTCGCAGGTCTACCAGCAGATCGACGATCAGCCGCAGCAGGACTTCTCGACGCCGGAGCTGCGCACCCCGCTCACCGCGACCGTGCGCGGCGAGCAGTCCGATCCGGCGGTCCAGGTGGACCTGACCCTCGGCTCGATCGGCACCCCGGATCCGCGGCTGTCCGACGCGCTGAAGGAGTCGGAGGGCTCGAGCGCGGGCCTCACCGTCACGCCGACCGGGGCCATCACCTCGCTCCGGATCACCCCCGACCCCGAGTCGCGGGACATCGCGCGTTCCGCCGTCGAGCAGGCCTTCTACCAGTCCGTCTATCGCACGGTGTCGTTCCCGGACGCGGAGATCGGGATCGGGGCGGTCTGGACGCTCCGGCAGCAGGTCATGAGTGGGATCGCGCTCGACCAGGTGACGACCGCGACCCTGCGTGAGCGGGACGGGGACCGGCTCACCGTCGACGTCTCGGTGACGCAGACGCCCGAGTCGCCCGTGTGGGATCTGCCGGACAAGTCGAGCCGGCTCAACATCGACACGTACGTCATGACGGGAACCGGCACCATGGTCGTCGACCTGAATCAGCCGCTGCCCGTCGGCGGGGACGTCACCGTCGGCGGTCACCAGAGCTACCGCGACCCGAACGGCACCACGACGCTTCGGCAGACCATCACCAACCGCGTGCAGTGGGCGGGTTGATGCGCGCCGCGCGCGCCCTCGTCTGCGCGACGGTCGCACTGCCGCTGCTGGCCGGCTGCGCCGGGTCCGACGGCGGGGAGTCACCCACGTCGTTGCCCCCGCTGCCCGCCCGGGCCACCGCCGCGGCGACGGCAGGAGCGGGCCCGATCACCGACCCGGCCCGACTGAAGGCGGCCCTGCTCACCACCACCGACCTACCGACCGGCTTTGCGCCCCTTGCGGATCCGGTGCAGGACCTTGGCCTGCCGCCCGCTCCCGAGTACGACGCCGCCGACCGGTCGAGCACCGATCCGCAGGCGTGTGCGGCCGTGCTGCGCGAGGTGGCGGACCAGGCGCCCGGTTCGACGGCGCGCGCGGTGGCGCGATTCGGCGGTCCCGACTTCACCAGCATCGACATCGACGCCGCGAGCTACCCGGACGGCGGAGCCGCGGCGGCGCTGAACCGCGTCCAGGACACCCTCTCCGGGTGCACCGAGTACCGGGGCACGGACGCAGACGGTTTCGAGGTGCAGTACCGCCTCGGCGGCCTCGATCAGCCCGCGGTTGGCGACGCCTCGGTCGCGGTCCGGCTGCTGACGTCCAGCGACGGGGTGACGATGACCTCGGACGTGATCATCGCCCAGGTCGGCTCGACCCTCGTGCAGCTCGTGGCATCCGGTCAGCAGCCGATCGGCCAGGACCTGCTCACGCGGCTGGCGCGCACCGCGGCGGACCGGGTCGGCGCGGCCGCTCCCGTCTGAAACGCCGAATGCCGGCACCCCTTGCGGGGCACCGGCATTCGGTCGGGTTCGTGCTGAGCGTCAGACGCAGGCAGGCGAGGTGAGGTTCGCCAGCTTGACGATGTTGCAGGCGTACTCCTTCGACAGCTTCCACTGGCCGTTCTCGACCACGAAGCCGGCGGTGCCGGCGCTGACCTGGCCGCCGATGTCCATGTTGACGGTGGCGGTGAGGGTGCCGTCGCCGTTGTCGAGGATCGGGTCGACGACGGTCACGGTGGCGTTGGACTGCTTGGCGGCCGCGGCCACCGCGTCGAACAGGCCCGGGTCCGACTCGCCGTCCTGGACGAGGGTGACCTTCTCGGCGGCCGGGGTGGCCGGGTCGAGGCCCTTGACCAGCATCGCGTTCAGCTCGACCGCGGAGGGCGCGGGCGGGTAATCGATTCCATCGTTCGCGGCGGCGGTGGTGGTGGCCTTGGCGGTCGAGGTCTTGTCGGCCGTGTTGGTGTCGTCACCACAGGCGGCGAGCGAGAGGGCGGCCGCCACGGCGACACCGGCGATGAGGGTCTTGCGGAGCATCAATGCATTTCCTTTTCTCGGGTGAACATGTTCTCGGTGCTCGTTGGTGGTCAGAGCGATTCAGCGGTTGCGTCCACTATGGCATCCACCGAAGTCTGTCTGTGACAGTAGTCAACACCATAAAAATAAGGTGATCCTTAATGAAGGCTCGCCTCGGGGTCGGCGCGGGCAAGTCCGTCGTCGTCCTCGGCAAAGGTACGCGCGAGGCCCGGCCCGGTCGAGCGGGTCTCGAAACGAACCGTGACCACGCCATGTCCGCAGCCCTGCACCCATCCGTGACCGAACTCACGGTGCGCGACGTCCTGACCGGGACGCCAGCGCGCCGCGTCCGCGACCGCGACCACCGGCGCGGGCGCCACCTCCGGTCGCTCCACTTCTGTGACGAGCATCACATCGCCCTGGTCCAGGTCGGGGAACAGCGAGCCCTGCCGAACGGAGGTGAGCCCCCCGAGCGAGACCCCGACCAGTCGTACCGGGCCGAGCTCGAGCGGATCGATCACCTGCCGCTGCGCGGTGGCCACGAGCGTCTGCAGGTCCGTCGTCGCGTACGGCAGGGTGGCCGACCGGGTGACGATGCCCATGTCGGACTTCTTCAGCTTCAACACCACCGTCCTTGCGGCGCGGCCGTCGCCGAGCAGCCTGGCGTGCGCGGCCGCTCCCGTGCGTTCGACCGCCGACCTCAGCTGCTCCATGGTCACCAGGTCGGCGGCGAACGTGGTCTCGGCGCTCACCTGCTTGGCGTCGGCGCGCTCGGCCACCGGGCGGTCGTCGATCCCCTGCGCCAGGCGGTGCAGGCTCGGCCCCAGCGTCGCGCCGAGCACCGAGACGACCTCGGTCGACGAGGTGGCGGCCAGCCCGCCGATGGTCTCGATCCCGAGCCTGCGCAGCTTCTCGTCCGCGACCGGGCCGATCCCCCACAGCTTCCGGACGGGCAGCGCCTCGAACAGCCCGCGCTGCTCGTCCGGGGTGACCACCCGGACCCCGTCCGGTTTCGCGAGTCCGGAGGCGATCTTGGCGATCTGTTTGCCCGACCCGGCGCCGATCGACGCCACCAGCCCGGTCCGCTCCCGGATCAGCGCACGCAACTCCTCCGCGAACACGCGCACCGCCTCCGCGTCGGCACCGACCAGCTCGGGTGGCTCACCGAACGCCTCGTCCATGGAGATCATCTCGAGCACCGGTATCCGGGTGCGCAGGGCATCGAAGACCGTCTTGCTGAGCATCGAGTAGAGGCCGCCGCGCGGGGGCAGCACCACCGCGCCCGCGCCGACCATGCGCCTGGCCTGGTGCATCGGCATCGCCGACCGCGCCCCGTAGGCGCGCGCCTCGTAGCTGGCGCCCGCGACCACCCCGCGCCCGCCCAGCCCGCCGACGAGCACCGGTCGCCCACGCAGCGTCGGCCGGGTGAGCTGCTCGACGGAGGCGAAGAACGCGTCCATGTCGAGGTGCAGCACCCAGCGCCGCGAGGTGGACGGTCGCGTCATCTGGCCTTGGGTTTCTTCTTCTTCGGCACAGGCAGGACATCGGCTGTGCGCTGGATGAACTCGTGCAGCCAGTCGGTGTCGTCGAGCCGCTCTTGCGGGATCGCGAGGTGGTCCTTCGCACCCGGATACGGCGGGGCCAGCGACACCGCGTCGAGATAGTCGTCCGACACCCCGCTCGGTTTGACGAAGACGGTGTCGTCACAGATCAACGCGACCATCTTCTCGTCGCAGTACAACCCGTACTCGCCGAACATCGCGCGGGCGCGCACGTCCAGAGGCTCGAGCTGCCCGAGGACGTGCGCGACCGTCTCCTTACTGGTGCTCATGGGTGGGAAGTTACGCCGGTACCCCGACAAGGGGCACCGACACTCCTCACGCCTTGGTGATCACGACCCGGACGCCCTCGCCGAGATCGACGGCGTCGGGGCCGCCGGCCTCGCCGAGCTCGAGGCTGGTCGCGAGGATCTCCCCCGCGATCAGCTCACGGTGCCTGGCCGCCCAGTCGAGCCGGTCCTCGGGCACCTGCAGCGTGACGACGATCCGGTCCGAGACCTCGAGGCCTGCCGCGCGGCGGGCG
Organism: Rhodococcus sp. UNC363MFTsu5.1; assembly: GCF_000686785.1. Taxonomy (NCBI): domain Bacteria; kingdom Bacillati; phylum Actinomycetota; class Actinomycetes; order Mycobacteriales; family Nocardiaceae; genus Rhodococcus; species Rhodococcus sp. UNC363MFTsu5.1. The sequence continues at coordinate 62,894 of NZ_JMLO01000024.1, read as the reverse complement.
TCCTGCAGCTCGCGGATGCGGTCCTTCGCCCAGCCCTCGGCCTCCAGCTCCTCGGTGACCGCCGAGTCGAGGACCACCAGGCCCGCGTTCTCCGGCAGGGCCGCGGTGGACTCGGGCTCCGCCGCGACCAGGCGCTGGGTGTACTCGGACGGGAGCAGCGCGATGCCTGCGGCCGTCACGACCCCGTCGACCTCCGACCAGTCCCCCGCCTTGACCGCCTTGATGACCGTCTGCACGTCCTTGCCCAGACGGGGGCCCGCGGCCCGCGCGTTGACGACGAGCTCGAACTTGCCGTGGACGTCCACGTCCTCGGTCAGGTCCACCTTCTTGACGTTGACCTCGTCGGCGATGATGCCGAGGAACGGGCGCAACCGTTCCGCGTCCTCGGCCGCAACGGTCACCTCGGGCAGCGGCAGGCGTACCCGCAGGTTCTGCGCCTTGCGCAGGCCGAGCACGGTCGAGCAGACCGAGCGGACCTCGTCCATCGCGCTGACCAGCTCGGGATCCGACGGCAGATCGGTGGCAGCCGGCCAGTCCGTCAGGTGCACCGAGCGCCCGCCGGTGAGCCCCCGCCAGATGACCTCGGTCACCAGCGGCAGCAGCGGCGCCGCGAGGCGGGTCACGACCTCGAGCACGGTGTGCAGGGTGTCGATGGCGTCGCGGTCCTCGTCCCAGAACCGCGTCCTCGACCGGCGCACGTACCAGTTGGTGAGCGCGTCGCAGAAGGTCCGCAGCTCGTCGCAGGCACCCGCGATGTCGTTGACCTCGAGCGCCTCGGTGATCGCGTCACGGGTGCCCGACAGCTTCGCCAGGATGTACTTGTCGAGCACGTTCGGCGAATCGGTGCGCCACTGTCCAGGCTTGCCCGCATACAGCTGCAGGAAGCTCCACGCGTTCCACAGCGGCATCAGGGCCTGCCGGGAGCCCTCGCGGATGCCCTGCTCGGTGACGACCAGGTTGCCGCCGCGCAGGATCGGCGAGGACATCAGGAACCACCGCATGGCGTCCGAGCCGTCCCGGTCGAACACCTCGTTGACGTCGGGGTAGTTGCCCTTGGACTTGCTCATCTTCAGGCCGTCGTCGCCGAGGACGATGCCGTGGGCGGCGACGGTCTTGAACGCCGGGCGATCGAAGAGCGCGGTGGCCAGCACGTGCAGGGTGTAGAACCAGCCACGGGTCTGGCCGTTGTACTCGACGATGAAGTCGCCGGGGTTGTGGCCTTCCACGACGGCGGTGCCGTCAGTCGACTCAGCGTTGCCGCCGTCGAACCAGTCCTTGTTCTCGAACGGGTAGTGCACCTGTGCGTACGGCATGGAGCCGGACTCGAACCAGCAGTCCAGCACCTCGGGGACGCGACGCATCATCGACTTGCCGGTCGGGTCGTCCGGGTTCGGACGGACCAGATCGTCGATCATCGGCCGGTGCAGGTCGGTCGGCCGCACGCCGAAGTCGGCCTCCAGCTGGTCGAGGGAGCCGTACACGTCCATCCGCGGGTACGCCGGATCGTCCGACATCCAGACCGGGATCGGGCTCCCCCAGTACCGGTTCCTGCTGATATTCCAGTCGCGCGCGCCCTCGAGCCACTTGCCGAACTGCCCGTCACGGATGTGCTCGGGCACCCAGGTGATCTCCTGGTTCAGCTCGACCATCCGGTCCCGGAACTTGGTCACGGCGACGAACCACGAGGGCACCGCCATGTAGATCAGCGGCTGGCCGCTGCGCCAGCTGTGCGGGTACGAGTGCTCGATTGTCTCGTGCCGCAGCAGCTTGCCCGCCGCCTTGAGATCCTTGGCGATGACCGGGTTGGCATCGAAGACCTGCAGGCCCTCGTACGGCGGCACCATCGCGGTGAACTTGCCGCCCGCGTCGAGCGGCTGCACGATCTCGATGCCGTTGGCCGTCGCGCAGTCCATGTCCTCCTCACCGAAAGCCGGTGCGAGGTGGACGATTCCGGTACCGGAGTCGGTGGTGACGTAGTCGGCGGCAAGCGTGCGGTGCGCGTTGGCGTGACCCTTGTCGGGTCCGTGGAAGAAGTCGAACGGCGGCTCGTAGGACAGCCCGACCAGCTCGGCGCCCTTGTGCTCGGAGAGCACGGCAGGCTCCTCGCCGAGTTCGCGGGCGTAGTGCGCCACGCGGTCCTTGGCGAGCACGTACCGCTTGCCGTCCTTGCCCTCGACCTGGACGTAGTCGATCTCGGGATGCACGGCGATCGCCAGGTTGGACGGCAGGGTCCACGGCGTCGTGGTCCAGATCAGCGCGTTCGCGCCGTCGAGCGGCGAGCCGGGCGCCACGAGCGGCATGTCGACCGTGACCGCCGGATCCTGACGCATCTTGTACGCGTCGTCGAGCTTGGTCTCCTGGTTCGACAGCGGGGTCTGCTCGTACCAGCTGTACGGCAGCACCCGGAAGCCCTGGTAGATCAGCCCCTTGTCGTAGAGCTCCTTGAACGCCCACATGACCGACTCCATGAAGTCCAGGTCGAGCGTCTTGTAGTCGTTGTCGAAGTCGACCCAGCGCGCCTGGCGGGTGACGTACTCGCGCCACTCGTCGGTGTAGCGCAGCACCGAGGACTTGCAGGCGGCATTGAACTCCGCCAGGCCCATCTCCTCGATCTCGGACTTGTCCTTGATGCCGAGCTGCTTCTCGGCCTCGAGCTCGGCTGGCAGCCCGTGGCAGTCCCAGCCGAACCGGCGCTCGACCTTCTTGCCGCGCATCGTCTGGAAGCGCGGGATGAGGTCCTTGACGTACCCGGTGAGCAGGTGGCCGTAGTGCGGCAGGCCGTTGGCGAACGGCGGGCCGTCGTAGAAGACGAACTCGGGCGCATCGGCCCGGTTGGCGATGGAGGCGCGGAACGTGTCGTCCGAGGCCCACTCGGCGAGCACCCGCTGCTCGAGCTCGGGGAAACGCACGTTCGTGTTGGCCTTGCCGCCGCCGAGATCAACTCGCGGATAGCCGGCGCCCGTCTGGTCGGATCCGTTGCCGGTCGAGTTGTTCGTCAACCCAGTACTCCCTCGTGCCGTGTCTGGCACGGGGACGACGGCAGCGCCTCTGCGCTGCGACCGCGGTACCACCCCGCTTGCCAGGACGCGGCAGCGCCGCCGTCCTGACCTCTCGTGCTGGGCTGTGACGGGCCCACCCGTTCGGTTCTACTGAGCGACTCGTCCTTGTCGAACGAGCGCCGTTCTTCCGAAGGCTCCCCGGTGATGGCCGGATCAGCGCCACATACTGACTGCGATTCTAGTCGCCGGCGTCAAATCGCCGGTCCGACGACTCCCGGCTCGCGTCGGCCCGCCTGCCCGGTGGCGTTGCCCCCGGTTCGGACGTGTCCGGTGCGGTGTTGCCGCGTAGTGAACTCACCAGCAGCAACACCGCACCGATCACGCAGACCACGATGCATCCCCATGCCCACACGACCGATCCGGTCATCAGGGCTATCACCAGCAGCGCGAACCCAACCGCTGCCATTACGAGCGTCAGGACCAGCACGGCATACCCCTGGGTGAGCTTGCAGGACGGCCGACGGGCACTACCGAACTAGTTGTTGCCCTTGGCGAACGTCTGGCTCAGGCCGGGCTTGGCAGCCTCGCCCCCGAAAGCCTCCTGGCCACCGTCAACGGGGACCGCGGAACCGCGCTGCTCGAGCTCCTCGAGCTGCGACTCCAGGTAGGACTTCAGCCGCACCCGGTACTCGCGCTCGAACGTCTTGAGCTGCTCGATCCGACCCTCCAGCACGCTGCGCTGCTGGTTGATGGTGGCCATGATCTCGGTGTGCTTGCGCTCGGCGTCGGCCTGCAGCGCGTCCGCCTTCTCCTTGGCCTGACGAAGCTGCGTCTCGGAACGCGTCTGGGCGTCGGAGAGCAGTGCCTCGGACTTCTGCCTTGCGTCGGAGATCATCGCCTCGGAGCGGGTCCGCGCATCGCTGACCAGCTGCTCGGAGTTGGTCCTGGCCGTGGTGACCAGCTGCTCCGACTCCGTCTTCGCGTCGCCGGTCAGGCGGTCCGCCATCTCCTGGGCGAGGCCCAGGATCTTCGCGGCCTGCAGGTTTGCCTCTTCGGTGTTGCCCGGACGGGCGGCGGGAGCCGCGGGCGCGGGGGCCGCGACCGGGGCGACCGGAGCGACGGGCTTGGGCGGCTCGACAACCCGAACGGGCTCAGGAGCGGCACCTGCCTGCCGAGGAGCCTTCTTCGCATCCGCGAGCTCCTGATCGAGCTCACCCACGCGCTGGCGGAGATCCGCGTTCTCCTCGATCAGTCGCGAGAGCTCCTGCTCGACGAGGTCGAGAAACGCATCTACCTCGTCTTCGTTGTAGCCCCGCTTGCCGATTGGCGGCTTGCTGAACGCGACATTGTGCACATCAGCTGGTGTCAGCGGCATGGAAGGATCCCTTCACGCGTCTGTTGGCGGTCGAGCAAGCATTCAGTTATAGCGCATACAGCGGGAAACCAAGGAATCCGGCTGTAACTGGCGTCCATTCTGTCACACCAGACCCGTAGGTCGCGCCACGACTCAAGCATCGACATCACGCGGCCAGTCCTTGAACGACCGACATCAAGATGAAGACGATGAACAGCAAGACCATGATTGATAGGTCCAACCGAACCCCGCCGAGATTTATCGACGGAATTAGCCGCCGGAGCAGCTTGATCGGTGGATCTGTGACCGTAAATATCGCTTCGAGAATGACCACCACAATGCCGGTGGGTCGCCAATCGCGAGCGAATGTCCGGATGAACTCGACGATGATCCGTCCGATGAGCAACAACCAAAAGACGAAGAGCAGGAAGTAGATCACCGCGAACAAGGGCACTCCATCACTTTGCCTGACTCGGCCGGACCAATCAAAACGAGATCGGCCCGCACCAGCCTCAGGGCATCCGGTCGGGCCAGCCTACTTCCGGCCCGCCCGGACCGCCTATTTCTGGTTGTAGAAGCCGGTTTCGGCGATCCGACGCCGCTCCTCGGCGGACACGTCGATATCGGCAGGTGAGAGGAGAAACACTTTTGTGGCCACCTTGTCGAAGGAGCCGCGCAGCGCGAACGCCAAGCCGGCCGCGAAGTCGACGAGCCGCTTGGCGTCGGCGTTGCTCATCTCCACCAGGTCCATGATGACCGGGGTGCCGTCACGGAAGCGCTCGCCGATGATGCGGGCCTCGCCGTAGTCGCGGGGGCGGAGTGTGGTGATCTTGGACAGCGGTCCGCCCTCGTCGAAGATGGGCGCGCGTCGGCTCTCGATGCGCGGCTGGGTGTCGACCGCGAGCGCGCCGCGGGTCGCGGGCGGGCGGGCTCCGACGGGAGCACCGGGACGGGCGCTGCGCGCGGGCAGCGGCTCCATCCGACGGGGCGCGGCCGGCCGGTCGAGCTCGTCGAGCTCGTCGCGGGGCACGTAGCCGGCGTCGTCGTACTCACGGTCCAGTTCACCCTCGTAACGTCCACCGCGGGGTGCGCGACGCGGCTCCTCGAGGTAATCGTCTTCGTAATCCTCGAGAGGGACCATGCCGAAGTAAGCCTTGAACTTGTGCAGAGTGCTCATCGTCGACCTTCCTTGGCGCGGCGGACAATCGGGCGGTGCGCCGATCAGTTCGAGGCTATCGGCCGGGAACCCAACAGTGCGGTTCCGACACGCACGCAGGTGGAACCGTACCGCACGGCGACCTCGAGGTCGCCGGTCATCCCCGCCGACAATTGTGTCGCCGCGGGATGGCTGCGCAACAGGTTCGCGTGCACGGCCTGGAGCTCCGCGAACGCCCGCTCCGGATCGGACCCGAGCGGAGGAACAGCCATCAGCCCCGAAAGCTCAAGCCCGGCGGCCGATTCGGCACGGTCAGCCAGCTCGGGCAGCTCGTCGATCGGAACGCCACCCCGAAGCGGGTCGCCGTCCAGACTGACCTGGAGCAGCACCCGCAGCGACTGCTCCCTGCCGCCCTCCGCCAGCGCGACGGTCGCGGCCTTCGCGAGGGCATCGACCAGCCTCGGGCTGTCCACCGAGTGAATTGCGTACGCCCACTGCGCGATCGAGCGGGCCTTGTTCCGCTGCACGCTGCCGATCATGTGCCACCGGACGTCGGCGGTGAGCGCGCCGAACTCCGCGACCTTCGAGGCGGCCTCCTGCTCGCGCGACTCGCCGAACTCGCGACAGCCGAGCCCGTACAGGATCGCGACGTCCGAGGCCGGGAAGAACTTGGTCACCGGCAGCAACTGGACGTCGTCCGGGTTGCGGCCCGCGGCCAGGCAGGCCCGCCCCAGCCGATCGCCGACCTCGGTCAGTGCGGCCGCGATCTCGGCTGCCCGCGGCGACGGCGCCTCATTCACCGCGCGTCGACTCCATCCAGATCACACCCGCCAGCCGCCCGGTCGGGGCTCCCCGACGATGACTGAACAGGGCGCGGTCCTCGATCGTGCAGCGCGGATCCTCCGCGACCCCGGACACGCCCGCCTGCAGCAGCTGGCGGCGCAGTCCGGCCCGCAGGTCGATCCCCGGGGTGCCCCGCACCGTCGTGGTCGCGCTGCCCGGCAGGTGCTTCTCGACGTCCGCACGCATCGCCGCGGGTACCTCGTACTGGCGGCCGCTCGCGGCGGGACCGAGGAAGGCGCCGATCCGTTCGACCGCTGCGCCTTTCGACACCATCACGTCCAGCACCCGCGGCACGATCCCGATCCGGGCACCGACCCGGCCCGCGTGCACCGCGGCGATCACCCCGGCCTGGTCGTCCGAGAGCAGCAGCGGCACGCAGTCCGCGGACAGCGTCACCAACGCCAGATCGGGCACGTCCGTGACCAGCGCATCGGTCGCCTCGACGACACCGTCGACGGGGCCGTCCACCACCGTGACGTTTCGACTGTGGATCTGCTCCATGAAGACCAACCGCTCGAACGGCAATCCGATGCCGTCCGCGAGCCGGCGCCGGTTCGCGGCGACCGCGGCCGGGTCGTCGCCGACGTGGTCGCCGAGATTGAAGGAGTCATACGGGGGCGCCGAGACGCCCCCGGTTCGAGAGGTGACGACCCGACGAACCCGGAATCCGCCCGTCACCGACGCATGAAGGAGGGCACGTCGACCTCGTCCTCGCCCTCCTCGTCGGCGACCGGGACCGCGCGGGCCGGGGAACCGACGGGAATCGGGGGCAGGGTCGAGCCGGAAGTCGGTCGTGCCTCACGGGTTTCGCGGCTCTGGGCAACCGGCGCGGGCTCGGGCGCCTGATGCTGGGGCGGCCGACCGATCTCGCCCGCGCGGCCTGCTCCGATCGCGCCGTTACCCGCAGGAGCGGCGGCGGCCGGCTCGACCGGGCGACGCGTCGGCGTCCCACCGTCGAAGCCCGCCGCGATGACCGTCACCCGGACCTCGTCGCCGAGCGAATCGTCGATGACCGTGCCGAAGATGATGTTGGCATCGATGTGTGCGGCTTCCTGCACCAGCGAGGCGGCCTCGTTGATCTCGAACAGACCGAGGTCGGACCCGCCCGCGATCGAGAGCAGCACTCCCCTCGCACCCTCCATCGAGGCCTCGAGCAGCGGCGAGTTGATCGCGGACTCGGCGGCCTTGATCGCCCGGCCCTCGCCGCGCGAGGAACCGATGCCCATCAGGGCGCTGCCCGCGCCCGACATGACGCCCTTGACGTCGGCAAAGTCGACGTTGATCAGACCCGGGGTGGTGATCAGGTCGGTGATGCCCTGAACGCCGTTGAGCAGGACCTCGTCCGCGGAACGGAACGCGTCCATCAGGCTGACCGCGGCGTCACCGAGCTGGAGCAGCCGGTCGTTGGGGATGACGATGAGGGTGTCGCAGGACTCGCGCAGCGCCTGGATGCCGCTGTCCGCCTGGCCGCCGCGCCGCTTGCCCTCGAAAGAGAACGGACGGGTTACCACGCCGACGGTCAGGGCGCCGAGCTTGCGCGCGATGCTGGCGACGACGGGCGCGCCGCCGGTGCCGGTGCCACCGCCCTCGCCCGCGGTGACGAAGACCATGTCGGCGCCCTTGAGCACCTCTTCGATCTCGTCCTTGTGGTCCTCGGCGGCCTTGCGACCCACCTCGGGATCGGCTCCTGCGCCGAGACCGCGGGTGAGCTCACGGCCGACGTCCAGCTTGACGTCGGCGTCGCTCATCAGCAGCGCCTGGGCGTCGGTGTTGACGGCGATGAACTCGACTCCCTTGAGTCCCTGCTCGATCATGCGGTTGACCGCATTTACGCCGCCGCCGCCGATGCCGACGACCTTGATAACGGCGAGGTAGTTGTGCGGGGGCGTCATGGGCTCTCGCCTTCCGTGTGTGTGAACGCGCTCGGGGTGATGCTCGAAATACTGAAAATGCGTCTTGCTGGTGGGGCCGATGTTGCTGGTGATGCAATACTTCTTGGGCAAACCCTAAACCTCAACCATAGGCTTAGAGTTATGTCAAGTAGCTGACTGAAACGAAACGCTATGCACGACAGGTCCGATCCGCCAGCAGGCGCGCCGACGGGCGACACGATTTGTCATCGCGCTCATTTGACGGTGACCAGATCGGGGCTGGAGATGTCGTACACCTTGCCCGGTTGGCCGAGCAACGGCAGCGCGATGGCGGACTTGCGTTCGGTGTTCTCCACGCTCCCCCACACCAGCTGCCGCCCGTCGGTCAAGGTGACCCGGATATCGGAGATGGAGCCGGCCGCGATCTCCCCGACCTGGGCCCGCAGCGGCGGCGGCATCGAGGTGAGCACCTTCAACGCATCGACCGTCACCGGATCCTCCAGACCGGGCCGCTCGACCTTCAGGCGCGGCACCCCCGGCGGCGGCGGTTCGATCGCATAAGCGACCGCGCCCGCGTCCATCAGGTGGGTGCCCTCAGGAGTGTCGTAGAAGACGGCGGGTGCCCGCTCGACCACGGTGACCCGCACCGTGGACGGATACCGGCGTTCGACCCGCGCATGATCGACCTTGGGAATCGCGGCAACCCTTCTCGCGGCCGCATCGACATCGACCTGCAGCAGCGGCTTGCCGGTGGGAATCGCGAGAGCCGTCATGACCTCGTCGCTCGGGACGCCGACGTTGCCGACCACCGAGACCTTGCGCACCGAGAGCACGGGGGTGAACCAGGCCGCCGCGACGAGGCCGACCAGCACGACGGCCGACAGGGCGATGATCAACGGCCGCTTGCGATTGCGAGGGCGGGTGACCCGACGAGTCTTCCGCGCGGCCCGCTTGCTGCCCTTGGCGGCCCGCTTGCTGCCCTTGCGGTCGGGGCCTGCGGCGCGCTCCTCGCCCACGGCAGTGGGGCGCGCGCGACCCTGACTGTCCGTCGTCACCGCGGTCGGCCCGCGGCGGGTGTGGCCCCGAGGGCGCCGAGGATCTCCTTGCCGAGCATGGTGACATCGCCTGCGCCCATGGTGATCACGATGTCGCCGGACCGCGCGAGCGCGGCGATCTGCCGTGGGGCGAGCGAGAGATCCGGCTGGTAGTGCACCGGCTTGGTGACCGCCTGCGCGACCAGCGCGCCACTGACCCCTGGCAGGGGCTCCTCCCGCGCGCCGTACACGTCCAGCACCACCACCTCGTCCGCGAGGTCGAGCGCGGCACCGAACTCCTCGGCGAACGCCAGCGTCCGCGAGTACAGGTGTGGCTGGAAGACCACGATCACCCGGCCGTTCGCCGATTCGGTTCCCGGCCTGACCAATTCGCGGGCCGCCCCGAGCACGACGCGTACCTCGGTGGGGTGATGGGCGTAGTCGTCGAACACCCGCACGCCATTCTCGCGGCCGGTGGACTGGAAACGCCGATGCACGCCACCGAATCCGGCAATGCCCTCGAGGACCTCCTCGACCGTCGCGCCCACCTCGCGCGCCGCGAGGATCGCGCCCATCGCATTGAGCGCCATGTGCCTACCCGGCACCGCCAATCGCAGTGTGCGCACGTCCTTTTCACCGGAGAGTTCGAACTCGGCGACACCCCCGGTGTCGCGGGCCTGCCAGCTCAGCAGGCGCGCACCGAGCTCGATCCCGTCCACCGAGACGTCACCGCTGCCGTAACCGAGGACCCGGACGCCTGGCAGCTCGCGTGCGGCCACCCGCTGCGCCAGTGCCGCCGAGCCCGGGTCGTCGAGACACACCACGAGGAGGCCACCGGGCGCGATCCGCTCGGCGAAGTCGTCGAAGACCTGGACGTAGGCGTCGGTGGTCCCGAAGTAGTCGAGGTGATCGGCCTCGACGTTCGTCACGATAACCACGTCCGGGTCGTACTGCAGCAGCGAGCCGTCGCTCTCGTCGGCCTCCGCCACGAAGACGTCCCCGGTTCCGTGGTGGGCGTTGGTACCCGCCTCGTTGAGCTCGCCGCCGACCGCGAACGACGGATCGACACCGCAGTGCTGCAGGGAGACCACGAGCATGGAGGTGGTGGAGGTCTTGCCGTGCGTGCCCGCGACCAGCAACGTGCGCTGGCCGTGCATCAGGGAGGCAAGGACCGCGGGGCGCAGCAGCACCGGGATGCCGCGCTCGCGCGCCGCCACCAGCTCTGGGTTGTCCTTCGGAATGGCCGCGTGCGTGGTCACCACCACCGTCGGGCCGCCGGGCAGCAGGTCGAGCGCACTCGCGTCGTGCCCGATCCGGACCTGGGCGCCGCGGGCCCGCAGCGCGAGCACCCCGCGACTCTCCTTGGCATCCGAGCCGGACACCTGACCGCCCCTGGCCAGCAGGATCCGGGCGATGCCGGACATACCGGCGCCGCCGATGCCGACCATGTGGACTCGTTGCAACTCGGGGGGCAACTGCGCCCCGCGCACCTCGGTCATCGACCGCCCTCCGACCTCTCCGACTGCCCGGACACCCCGAGTCCCTTCGCCACGTCGAGCACGATCCGGGCCACCGCATCCGCCGCGTCCCTGTGCCCGGCATCGGCGGCAGACCTGCCCATCTCGCTCAGCCGGGCGGCATCGCCCAGCAACGGCACCACCGTATCCGCCACGAACTGCGGCGTGAGGTCCGCGTCGGCGACGATCATGCCACCGCCCGCCCGCACCAGCGGCTTGGCGTTGAGCTCCTGCTCACCGTTGCCGTGCGGCAACGGCACGTAAACCGCGGGCATGCCGACCGCGGAGACCTCCGCGACGGTCATCGCCCCTGAGCGGCAGATCGCGGCATCGGCTGCCGCGTAGGCCAGATCCATCCGGGACAGATACGGCACGGCGACGTAGGGCGCGGCCGGGTTCACCTGGGCCACCTCGAGCGTGTTCTTCGGACCGTGCGCGTGCAGCACCGAGATGCCTGCCGCGGCCAGCGCCTCGGCGGCGCCGGAGACGGCCTCGTTCAGTGAGCGCGCGCCCTGGGATCCACCGAACACCAGCAGCACCGGGCCGTCCGCGGGCAGACCGAAATGGGCCCTCGCCTCGGCGCGCAGCGCGGCGCGGTCGAGCCCGGTGATCGAGTCGCGGACGGGGATACCCACGACCTCCGCGTCCGAGGCGCCTCGTGCGGCGACCCCCGAACCGGGTACCGCGGCGAGCACGCGGGCCGCGATCCTGGCACCGATCTTGTTCGCGATGCCTGCGCTGGCGTTGGCCTCGTGCACGACGACCGGGACGCGTCGACGGCGGCGGGTGAGCCCCTTGCCTGCCGCCAGGTACGCGGGCAGCGCCACGTAGCCACCGAACCCGACGATCACGTCGGCGTTCGTCTCCTCGAGCACCTCACGGGTGCGTCGCACCGAACGGACGACCCGCCCGGGCAGCCGGAGCAGATCCTTGGACGGCTTGCGCGGCAGCGGCACCGGCGGGATCAGTTCGAGGCGGTAGCCACGCTCGGGGACCAGGGTCGTCTCGAGCCCACGCTCGGTGCCGAGCGCGGTCACCGTCACGGAGGGGTCCAGCCTGCGCAGCGCGTCGGCCACCGCCATCGCGGGTTCGATGTGCCCGGCGGTACCCCCGCCCGCGACGACGACGGACGGACCGGTGGAGGCGCGCGACGCGACGGGGGAAGTCTCTGAAGTGCCGCTCACCTACGAAATCCTCGCTCTCCTGCGCGGCCGTTCGACCGTCGTGTCCGCTCGTCTGATGCTAGTGCCCGTCCGCGTCGCGGATCCGCGCGCCGCGGGTCGGCGCCCGGCCTGCCCGCCACCGCCCGCCTGCGCGGCGGCGGGGCGGCGGCCCGCTGCTGGGCGGCCCGCTGCTGGGCCGCGCGCTTCTGCGCCGCCTTCGCCTGCGCAGCCTTGCGTGCGGCCTCCGCCCTTGCGGGCGAGTACTGCTCCGGCATGGGCAGCCGCAGCATCCTGCCGAACCGCCCGACCTGCCCGGCGTGCAGGGCGGCAACCGCCTCCGGCTCGTGCCTGGCGGCGTTGGCGATGACGCCGAACATGAACAGGGTGATCGCGATCGAACTGCCGCCTGCGGAGACGAGCGGCAACTGCAGCCCGGTGACCGGGAGCATGCCGATCACGTAGCCGATGTTGATCAGCGCCTGGGCCAGGATCCAGGTGGTCGCGGTCGCGGTGAGCAGTCGCAGGAACGGGTCGATCGAGCGCATCGCGATCCGCAGACCCGCGTAGACGAACAGCGCGAACAGCCCGATCACCGCCATGCAGCCCAGGAAACCCAGTTCCTCGCCGATGATCGCGAAGATGAAGTCGTTGTGCGAGTTGGGCAGGTAGCTCCACTTGGCCCGGCTCTGTCCGAGCCCGCGACCGAACAGGCCGCCGTCGGCGAGGGAGAACTTGGCCTGCCTGCCCTGATAGCCGATGCCCTGCGGGTCGGCGCCGGGGTTCAGGTAGGCCTTGACGCGGTCCGATCGGTAGCCGGCGGTCAACGCCAGCACCATCGCCGCCGCGACGCCTGCCCCGACGATGCCGAGGAACAGGCGCAGGGGCAATCCCGCGAACCAGAGCAGCGACGCCAGGATGATGCCGAACGCGATGGTGGTCGACAGGTTCGGCTGCAGCACGATGAGCACGCACACCACCAGCGCCGCGGGCACCAGCGGCACCACCATCTCCTTGACGGAGGCGTTCTGCCTGCGGGAGGCCAGCAGGTGCGCGCCCCAGACCACCAGGGTCACCTTCGCCAGTTCGGACGGCTGGAACGACAGCGGGCCGAAGGTGAACCAGCGTCGGGCGCCGCCCGACAGAGTGCCGACGCCGGGGATGAGCACCAGGGCCAGCAGCACCACCGACACGGCGAACGCGGGCAAGGCCATCGTGCGCATCAACCGGACCGGCAGCAACAGCGCCACGTAGAACAGGACGGCGCCGAGTGCGACGAAGATCAGCTGCGTGGTGAAGGTGCCGTAGGCGGAGCCGGTGTCGGCGTAGGACTCCACGCTCGAGGACGACAGGACCATCACGAGCCCGAGCACGGTGAGCAGGCCGGTGATCGTGACGATCAGGTGGAAGGACGCCAGCGGGCGCGCCAGCCAGGCGCCGAAGCGGGTGCGGGGTCCCGCGGCCTGCTTCATCGCGACCGACCCGCCACTTCCGCCACGGCCTGCGCGAAGCTACGGCCGCGGTGACCGTAGTCGGTGAACATGTCCAGCGACGCCGCCGCGGGCGCCAGCAGCACGGTGTCCCCGGGCCGGGCCATCGACGCGGCGGCACGGACCGCGCGCGCCATCACGGCATCGGGCGATTCCGGACTCGGCGCGGGACTCACCCCTGCATCGTCTCCCGCATCCACCCGCACGACCGGTACCTGGGGTGCGTGTCGCGCGAGTGCCTGTGCGATCTGCATCGCATCGCGGCCGAGCAGGACCGCGCCGACGAGCCGATCGGCCACCTCGGTGACGAGTTCGTCGACGCTGGCGCCCTTGAGCAGACCGCCCGCGACCCACACCACCCGAGGGTGCGCGAGCAGCGACGAGCGCGCGGCGTGCGGATTCGTCGCCTTCGAGTCGTCGATGTACGTGACGCCGTCCGCCTCGGCGACGAGCGCCGCGCGGTGCGGGCCGACCTGGTAGCTGCGCAGCCCCTCCCGGACGGCGGTGGCGCCGACGCCGATCGACCTGGCCAACGCGGCCGCGGCCAGCGCGTCCATCCGACCCGCAGGCCCTGGCGGGGTGATCTCGTCGACCAGGGCGAGGGTCTCGTCGTCCGCGAAGGCGCGGTCGACGAGGCGGTCGCCGTCGACGCCGAGCTCGCCCGGCGCGGGCACACCCAGCCTGAACCCGGTGGTCCGCCCTGCGCTGGACACCCGCGACAGTCCGGCCGTGACCGGGTCGTCGAGACCGAGTACCGCGACGTCCCCGGTCAGCACCTGCGCCTTCGCGTCGATGTAGCCCTTCATGCCGCCGTGCCAGTCCAGGTGGTCCTCGGCGATGTTGAGGATCACCCCTGCTGTCGGGCGCACAGATGGCGCCCAGTGCAGCTGGAACGAGGAGAGCTCGACGGCCAGCACCTCGTTGCGGGGGCTGTCGGCCCGGAGCGCGTCGACGATGGGCAGGCCGATGTTCCCGCAGGCGACCGTCGCGATCCCTGCGGCCCGCAGGATCGACTCCAGCATCGAGGTGGTCGTCGTCTTGCCGTTGGTGCCGGTCACCACCAGCCACCGCCTGGCCGGTCCGTAGACCTGCGCGCGGTCGAGCCGCCAGGTGAACTCCACGTCACCCCAGATCGGGACGCCTGCGCCCGCGGCCGCGGACAGCACCGGCGCGTCGGGACGCCAGCCGGGACTCGTGACGACCAGCGCGAACGCGCCGATCTCGGCCGCGGCCCGGTCGGGCGCCACGACCGCGACGCCGGAGGCGGCGGCCAGCTCGTCGAGCGAGGCCTGATTGCCGTCGGTGACCGTGACGTCGGCACCCAGCTCGCGGAGCGGTTCGATGAGGGCCCGGCCGGAGATCCCGGACCCCGCGATCAGGACCCGGCTGCCGTGCAGGCGGGCGAACTCGGGCGGGAGATCGGCGGCAGCGCCTTGGAGTGACAAGCTCAGCCCCCGATGTCGGCGAGGTACTCGCTGTAGAACAGCGCGAGTCCGATGGCCGAGGCGATGGCGGCGAGCAACCAGAATCTGATGATCACCGTGGTTTCCGCCCACCCGGCCAGCTCGAAGTGATGATGGAACGGCGCCATTCGGAACACCCGCCGCCTGCTCGATCGGAACACGGCGACCTGCACGACCACCGAGGCCGCCTCGGCGACGAACAGCGCGCCGACGACCACCATCAGCAGTTCGGTGCGGGTGACGATGGACAGCCCGGCCAGCAGGCCACCGAGCGCGAGCGAGCCGGTGTCGCCCATGAAGATCTTCGCGGGCGCGGCGTTCCACCACAGGAAGCCGATGCACGCACCCGCCGCCGCGGCACAGATCAGCGCCAGGTCCAGCGGGTCGCGGACGTCGTAGCAGCCCGTGACGGGATCACGCTCGCACGAGTTGCGGTACTGCCAGAAGGTGATGATCGTGTACGCCCCGAGCACGAGGGTCATCGAACCCGCGGCGAGGCCGTCCAGGCCGTCGGTCAGGTTCACGGCGTTCGACCAGGCGCTGACCAGCAGGTAGCAGAACAGGATGAACACCACCGACCCCATCGAGACCGTGGCGATGTCCCGGACGTAGGACAGGTTCGTGCTGCCGGGTGTCAGGCCGGTCGCGCCGGGGAACTGCAGCGCCAGGATTCCGAACAGCACGGCCGCGATCAGCTGGCCGACCAGCTTCGCGGTCTTGTTCAGACCGAGGTTGCGCTGCTTGCGGATCTTGATGAAGTCGTCGAGGAAGCCGACGCCGCCGAGCATGGTCGTCAATCCGAGGACCAGGAGCGCGGAGGCGCTCGGGCCGTCCGCGTCGTAGCCGATCCCGATCAGGTGCGAGCCCCAGTAGCCCGCCCACAGGCCGGCGATGATCGCGACGCCGCCCATGGTGGGGGTGCCGCGCTTGGACTGATGGCTGGCCGGACCCTCGACCCGGATCTCCTGACCGAATCCCTGGCGCGAGAACGCCTTGATCAGGACGGGGGTGAGCAGGATCGCCACAGCGAGCGCGATCCCTCCCGCGAAGAGGATCTGTCTCACTGGTCTTCCTCCGTGTTAGTCCGCTGCTCGCCCTGCTGATCGGCACGCGGGCCCTCCAGCAGTGTGTCCGCCACCGCCCACAATCCGACCGACTGCGAGGCCTTGACCAGGACGATGTCGTCGCCTGCCAGTTCCGCCTCGAGCACGGCGATCGCGGCCGCCTGGTCGGGAACCAGGATCGACTCCTCGCCCCAGGAACCCTCCATGACCGCGCCCTGATGCATCGCGCGGGACGGCCTGCCGGTGCCGACCACGATCAGCCTGCTGACGTCCAGGCGCACCGCCAGCCGCCCGATCGCGTCGTGTTCGATCACCGATTCTGGACCGAGCTCGGCCATTTCCCCGAGCACCGCCCAGGTACGGCGCGGCGCGCCCTCGCCCGAACGTCCCATCGAGACCAGGGCCTTGAGCGCCGCGCGCATCGAATCGGGGTTGGCGTTGTACGAATCGTTGATCACCGTGACGCCGTCGGCCCTGTGGCGCACATCCATCCGGCGCACGGACGCGGCCGTCGCGGCGCCGAGCGCGGTCGCGATCTGCGCGACGGTGGCGCCGCATTCCAGTGCCACCGCGGCCGCGGCCAGCGCGTTGCCGATCTGGTGTTCACCGTGCACGCCGAGCTGGATCGGCACGGTCGCGATGTCGCCCTCGTGGGCGGAACCCGCCGGGTAGCGGCACTCCAGCGTGAAGGCGGGGCGCGCCTCGGCGTCGAGGTGCACGTCAACGGCCCGCACGTCCGCGCGTTCGGACTGCCCGACCAGCACCACCCGGGCACGGGTCCGCTCGGCCATCGCCGCGACGAGCGGGTCGTCGGCATTGAGCACTGCGACCCCACCCTCGTCCGCCGCGGGCAGCGCCTCGGCGAGCTCACCCTTGGTCTGCGCGATCGCGTCGCGGGAGCCGAACTCACCCAGGTGCGCGGTGCCGACGTTGAGGATGACGCCGATCCGCGGCGGCACCGTCTCGGCCAGCGCGGCAATGTGCCCGGTGCCCCGCGCGGAGAGCTCGAGGACCAGGAAGTCGGTGTCCGCGTCCGCGCGCAGGGCCGTCCACGGATGGCCGAGTTCGTTGTTGAACGATCCGGGCGGTGCGACCACCGACCCGAGCGGGGTGAGCACCGCCGCCAGCAGGTCCTTGGTCGAGGTCTTGCCCGACGACCCGGTGACCCCGACAACCGTCAGGCCGCGGGCCGCCAGGTCATCGGTGCTCGCCCTGGCCAGCGCGGCCAGCGCCTTGAGCACCGCCGCCCCTGAGCCGTCGGTGTCGTGTTCGAGGGCCATCGCGTTGGTCTGCGCGGGCGGCAACGGGGCCACCACGATCGCGGGCACGCCGACCGGGCGTGCGGCGAGCACCGCCACCGCCCCCGCGGCGACGGCAGCGGCCGCATGGTCGTGCCCGTCCACGCGGGCGCCTGGCAGCGCGAGGAACAGTCCGCCCACGGTGACCTTGCGGGAGTCGAACTCCACCGTGCCGGTCACCATGGCGTCGGGATCGGGCACGTCGTGCAGGCTGCCGCCGACGATCTCGGCGATCCGGGCCAGGCTCATCGGAATCATCGGACTCCCCCTTCGTCGCTCCGGCCGACCGCGTCTATCGCAGCGGCGAGGACCTCGCGGTCGTCGAATGGGTGCTTCACCCCGTTGATCTCCTGTCCGATCTCGTGTCCCTTGCCCGCGACGAGGACCACGTCCCCCGCCTCGGCCCAGCGGACGGCGTCGGCGATGGCCTCCGCCCTGTCCGCGAACTCGCGGACCTGCGCGCGCGCCTCATCGGGCACGCCAAGTGCGCCCTCGCGGACCGCCGCGCGGATCGCGGCCGGGTCCTCCGTGCGCGGGTTGTCATCCGTGATGATCACCAGGTCGGCTCCCCTGGCGCTCACCTCGCCCATCATCGGTCTCTTGCCCTGGTCACGGTCGCCGCCCGCGCCGATCACCACGGCCAGCCGACCTGCCGACTGTCCGCGGAGGGTTGCGATGACCGCCTCGAGCGCGGCCGGCTTGTGCGCGTAGTCGACGACGGCGAGGAAATCCTGTCCGCGCTCGACCCGTTGCACCCGGCCTGGCACGTCCACCGACCCGATGCCGGCGGCCGCCCGCTCCAGGTCCACGCCGGCCGCGGCCAGTGTCGCCATGGCCAGCAGCGCGTTGGCCACGTTGTAGTGGCCGGGCAGGCGCAGCTCGACGGGCAGCGATCCGGTGGGTCCGTGCGCGACGAACCGCTGCGAACCGTCCTCGGACGCGACGACATCGGACGCGGTCCAGTCCGCTCCGGAAGTCGTGGCCGAGACGGTCGTCGGCGGCGCCTCGGCCGAGGCGATCTCCGCCATCCGGACGCCCCACTCGTCATCGACGCACACCACGGCCCTGCGGGCGCGAACGGTGGAGTCCCGGGCGAACAGCCGGGCCTTGGCCCCGAAGTAGTCGTCGAGCCCGTCGTGAAAGTCCAGGTGATCCTGGGAGAGGTTGGTGAACGCGCCGATCGCGAAGTCCGTTCCGTCCACCCGGCCGAGTGAGAGCGCGTGGCTCGAGACCTCCATCACCACGGTGTCGAGCCCGCGCTCGAGCATCACCGCGAAGAGCGCATGCAACTGCGGCGCCTCGGGGGTGGTCAGGGCGCTCGGCACGCGGCGACCCTCGATCCTGGTCTCGATGGTCCCGACCAGTCCGGCCCTACGGCCGGAGGCGGTCAGACCGGCCTCGACCAGGTACGCGGTGGTCGTCTTGCCCGAGGTGCCGGTGATCCCGATGACCTGCAACCGATCCGCGGGCCGTCCGTAGACGGCGGCCGAGACCTCGCCGAGGACCGACCTCGGATCCGGGTGCACCAGTACGGGCAGCGCGGTGTCCGGGGCGAGCGCAGCCAGCGCGGCAAGGCCCGCGGGGTCCGTCAGCACGGCGGTCGCGCCGCGTTCGAGGGCGGCCGCGGCGAACTCGGCGCCGTGCGCACGGGCGCCGGGCAGTGCGGCGAACAGGTCGCCCGGCTCGATGCCCTGGGCGCGCAGCTCGACCCCGGTGACGGATACGGGTGCGTCGCCTCCGGTGAGAGCCGGACCCCCGACCGTGTGGACCTGCGCGCCGATCAGCTCAGCCAGCGCGGTCACCGGCGTCTGCGGGGGGTGTTCGGGACGCAGGCCACCAGGCGCGGAGCCTGCGGAGCCTGCCACCTCTCCCGTCGAGTGCTGCGGAGTGTTCGTCCCTTGCACGGGCAGGTGGCTCCTCTCGGGGTTCGGATCGGTGGCTGGGCTGCTGGCCGACGTGTCAGGTTACCGGCGAACTGTCACAGACTGGACTCGGTCGTCGACCACGCTGTCGACGACGCGGTGCGATGGGCCCGCGGCGCTCCCCGACCTGGCCCGTCAGTCGGCCTGGAGCACCAGTTGCCGCCCCGGATCGGCCGACAACGGGACGCGGTCCCGCTGCAGCATCCAGGAGGCGATGTTGTGGAACAAAGGCGCTGCGGACTGGCCGCCCGAGCCGTCGGCGCTGCGGACCGGGGCGTCGAGCATGATGCCGACCACGAAGCGTGGATTGTCCGCAGGAGCGATCCCCGCGAAGGTGATCCAGTAGTTCGAGTTCGAGTAGCACTTGCAGGCGGGGTCCACCTGCTGCGCGGTGCCGGTCTTGCCGCTGATCTGGTAGCCGTCGACGGCTGCAGGTGCGCCGGTGCCCTGCTGGTATCCCATGGGATCGCGCTGGGTGACCGCCCGGAACATGTCCCGCACGGTCGCGGCGGTCTGCGCGCTGACCACCTGGATGCCCTCCGGGCGCTCGGTCTCGGTGCGGTCCCCGTCCGCGTCGATCGTCGCGCGCACGACCCGCGGCGGGATCCGGACCCCGTCGTTCGCCATCGCCTGGTACATGGCCGTCATCTGCAGCAGTGTCATCGACAGGCCCTGGCCGATGGGCAGGTTGGCGAACGTGCCGCCCGACCACTGGTCGCGGCTGGGCACGTCGCCCGCACTCTCGCCCGGCAGACCGACGTCGGTGCGCTGACCGAGACCGAAGCGGGTCAGCATGTCCGCGAAGCGGTCCTCCCCCACCCGCTGCGCGAGCATCAGCGTGCCGACGTTGGAGGACTTCCCGAAGACGCCGGTCGAGGTGTACGGCGCGACGCCGTGCGGCCAGGCGTCCTTCACCGACACGCCTGCCATCTGGATCGAGCCCGGAACCTGAAGCACCTCATCGGGTTTGGTGAGCCCGTACTCGATCGCGGCGGCCGCGGTGACGATCTTGTTCACCGAACCGGGTTCGAACGGCGTGCTCACCGGTAGGTTGCCGAGCTCGGCCTTGCCGTTGTTGCCGACGCCGAGCGACGGGTTGAAGGTGTTGTCGTTCGACATCGCGAGCACCTCGCCGGTGTGCGAATCGAGCACCACCGCGGAGGCGTTCTTCGCGCCGGACAGGTTCTTGGCCTGCTGCACCTGCTGCTGCACGTAGTACTGGAGATCCGAGTCGATCGTGAGCTCGACGGTCGAGCCGTCGACGGCGGGCTGCTTGTCGCGCCAGCTGCCGGGGATGACGGCGCCATCCGAACCCCGGTCGTAGGTCTGCGAACCGTCGGTGCCCGCAAGGGTGGAGTCGAGCGAATCCTCGAGCCCGAGCAGGCCGTGACCGTCCCAGCCGGTCGCGCCGACCAGGTTCGCGGCGAGCGAGCCACCGGGGTACTCACGGATGTCCTGGCGTTCGAGGCCGATCTCGGGGAAGTCCTCGCTGAGCTTCGCGGCCACGGCGGGGTCGACACTGCGGGCCAGGTACACGAAGGTCTCGTTGCTCTTGAGCTGGGCGAGCAGATCCTTCTTCGGCGCCGAGTCGCCGAGCTTGGCGTTGACACCCTTGGCGATGGCCTCGAGCCGCTCGTCGACCGTCGGCGCCTTGTCACTCTTCGCGCGCGCCGCCTCGAGCTCCTTGCGCACCTTGGTCGGCTGGAAGGTCAGCGCCTTCGCCTCCATCGTGAAGGAGATGGGGTTGCCGCGCCGATCGGTGATCGAGCCCCTCACGGCGGGTTCGATCACGGTGACCGAACGCTGATTCGCGGCCTCGGCCGAGAGCTTGGGCGCCTCGATGCCCTGGATCCAGAGCAGCTGCACCGAGGCGATCCCGAGCGCGATGAACATGGTGATCCGGCCCGTCCGGTACCGGAACCGGAACGAGGAGGTGTCGTCCTGGGCGGCACCGCGTCGAACCGGCGCACGACGCGGTGCGGGTGCGGGCGCGGTACCTCGGGTCACCCGCGACCGCCCGCGTTACCTGCCTGTCCGGTGTCCGGGGTGGGCCTGCTCATGGGTACCAATTGTTCACCCTGCGCCTGCAGCTGCGGCTGATTGGCCGCCAACGGCGCGCCGGGACGGGGCGCCGTCGCGGTCGGGGTCGCGGGCCGGGTGGTCGGCACAGGGGCCGCGGTGTTGCCGGTCCGCGGCGCCCCGCTCGACTGCGCAGGCGTCTGGGGGTTCAGCGGCGCCGCAGGCGCGCCCTGCGCCGGGGTCGGCTTGCCGACGATGTCCACCGAGCCGTCGGGGTTCACGACGAGCCGAGCGACGTCCTTGGCGGGGATCATGCCGAGCTCGGTCGCCTTGCGGGCCAGTTCCGGCGCGGAGTTGCCCTCCCGGACATCGCGCTCGAGCGCGGAGCGCTGCTCCAGCAGGTCCTGGTTGTGCGCCTTGGCCGCACTGAGCTCATAGGAGTCCTCCGCGGCCCGGGTGGTCAGCACCAGGGTCAATGCCAGGCCGACGGACAGCATGCCGATGATGGTGGCGACGAACGGGATTCGCGCCGTGAAGTGACCACGACGACGGTCCTGCACCTCACCGGCCGGCTGGATCGCGGCACGCTGCTGCCGACGCTCGTATGCGCGCTGCGCCGCGGTCGAACGCTTGCCCGCGGCAGCCGCCGCGCGACCGCGCCCCCTCGGCCTGACGACACCGGCATCAGTGGATCGAGAACCGCCCGGCCTCACGGGAACTGTCATGCCGTCACCCTCCTGGAAATCCGTTCGGCACTACGCAATCGGACCGGGGCCGACCGCGGGTTTTCCTCTATCTCCTGCTCACTCGCCCGTTCCGCCCCCCGGGTGAGCAATGCGAACTCCGCACCCATGCCCGGCAGCTCCATCGGGAGCCCCTCCGGACTACGAGACTTGGTGCGAGGTGTCAGTTCCTGCTTGACGATTCGGTCCTCCAGCGACTGGTAGGACATGAAGACCACGCGCCCACCGATCGCCAGGGCATCGAGCGCGGCCGGGATCGCCGCGCGCAGCGAATCGAGCTCTCCGTTGACCTCCACCCGAAGGGCCTGAAAGGTCCGCTTCGCGGGATGACCGCCGGTGCGCCGCGTGGCCGCGGGAATCGAGGCGTACAGCACCTCGACCAGCTGCGCGCTGGTGGTGAACGGCTCGATCTGCCTGCGGCGCACGATCTCTGATGCGATCCGGCCTGCGAAGCGCTCCTCACCGTAGGTGCTGAGCACCCTGGCGAGATCGCCGTGACTGTAGGTGTTGAGCACGTCGGCCGCGGTCAACCCCTTGGTGGGGTCCATTCGCATGTCGAGGGGAGCGTCCACCGAGTAGGCGAAGCCGCGCTCGGCCTCGTCCAGCTGCATCGACGAGACGCCGAGGTCGAACAGGATCGCGTGCACCGATTCCACCGGCGGCAGTCCAGCCTGCTCGAGCGCCGCGACGATTCCGTCATACCTGGTGTGCACCAGCGTGACTCGGTCGCCGAACGGTGCCAGCCGACGGCCGGCGATCTCGAGTGCGTTCGGGTCGCGGTCGAGTCCGATCAGGTGCAGACCCGGGTAGGTCCGCAGGAAGTGTTCGGAGTGGCCACCGAGGCCGAGTGTCGCGTCGATCATCACCGCGCCCGCGGCATCCGGCGCGACCGCCGTCAGCGCCGGTCCGAGCAGTTCGTCCGCGCGACCGAGCAGGACGGGGACGTGCCCGAACTCGCCGGTGGAGGCGGGGCCGTTTGCCTCATCGTCCACCATTGCTGCCTCCGGGTCTTGAGTGCTTCGGGAATTTCCGATCGCGAAGGGGAAGAGTGGCGAATGCCTCGAGGTCCCTGTCCGATTGATCGAACCTGGCGCTGGGGAAGTGCGTCAGGGTCGGCGTTCGGGCAGAGGCCTCGCGGCACTCGCCGTATGGCTCTGGCTGGGCTAGAAGATCTCGCCCAGTGACTCGGCTCTGGCTTGTGAGTAGCTCTCTTCGTGCTCCTCGAGGTAGCTCTGCCACGCCTGCGCGTCCCAGATCTCGAGGAAATCGACCGATCCGATGACCACGCACTCCTTCGACAGCCCCGCGTAGCGGCGGTGGTCGGCGGAGAGGGTGATCCGTCCCTGGGCGTCGGGATGCTGCTCGTCGGTGCCTGCCGCCAGGCCGCGCACGAACGCGCGGGCCTCTGGGTTGCTGCGTGATGCTGCGGCGGCTCGGCGTGCGAGAGCTGCAAACTCTTCTCGGGGATACACCGCGAGGCTGTGGTCCTGCCCTTTCGTGACCATCAACCCTCCCGCCAGTGCATCTCGAAACTTCGCGGGCAACGTCAGTCGCCCCTTGTCGTCGAGCTTCGGCGTGTAGGTACCGAGAAACATCTCGACACCTCCACCCTGCGTTCCGATTCGAACGTCCTAGGCCCTTGCGGCCCGTCTGCACGTTCCGCTGCGCACCACGTTACCCCACTTTCCTCCACTTTCAATGCCAATTTTGGGTTCCACGACCGCAATTCGCATGAAAAGACCAGTTCACAGCGGTGGTGCAATGTGGGGAAAAGCTGTGCGATCTTCCCCACTGCCGGGGCGTCACGGCGAGCTTCACCACTTGCCCGCACCGAAATCCCAGGTCAGAGGTCCGCAGCGAGACGCTCCCCCCCGAGCCGGACCGACCCGGGGGGAATTGTGGGGGAAAAGTGGGGGAAGGCGGGATGAACGTAGGGATCCGAGGCGACACAGCCGGCACGCGGCACAGCCAACGCAAAAACGGCGCGACACCTTCGGTGTCACGCCGCTCCGCTTTTGCCTGCCGCCCGGACTCTTGCCTCCGCGGCGGCGTTTCGGCTACTCCTGTTCGAATCTCCGCTTGAAGCGGTCCTCCATACGCGAGGAGAACCCTCCGCTGCTGCCGCCCTTGCGGCCGTCGGAACGCTTGCCCGCGACCGACCCCTTCGCGGGCCTGCCGGCCTCGTCGGGCACTGCCGTGAGGCCCTTCTTCGATCCCCGCATGAGGAACAGGACCCCGGCTCCAAACATCACTACGAATCCGAGCAGGCTGATGATCGGGAAACCGCCCGGCTTGAACGGGAGCGCAACGCCCGCGACCAACAGGACGAGTCCGAGAAAGAAGAGCGCTCCCGCCTGGAGTCGACGCTTGCTCGAAGCCGCACGCATACGGCCTCCCCTCACGGAGGAAGCAAACTTCGGATCTTCGGCGTAAAGCGCGCTCTCGATCTGATCGAGCATCCGCTGCTCGTGCTCGGAGAGTGGCACGGTACCTCCCCCGGCACTAAAGGTGGCGACCGATCCGTTGGGACGAAGCGGCGGGTTTCCGACGATGGCGGCTACCTGTCGTCAATGATACGAGTACACGTGGCGCCGTACCACCTAGTCCATCGACGAGATGCCGACTTATTTCGCTCGCACCGCAGATCCCCTGCTAGGCAGACCTCCCCACCAACGTGTGCGGCACGCCATCGAGGTGATTGTCGCCACCGAGATGATCCTCGACCGCGGTGAGGAATCGAGAGACCTCGCGATGGAATTCATCGGCCTCGCCCAGCGTGATCGTGCGCGAGATTCCCGCCTCGATCGCCGCCCTGGTGGCCGAGTACCCGGCGAAGAACTCCGACCAACCGGCGAGCGACGGTTCGGCGCGCGCGAGCAGCACCCAGGCGCTACGCGATCCGGTGCGTGGCCGTTGCTCACCCCCGAGCGCGGCCCCCGCACCACGGAGCGCGGCGAGGTACGCGCAGCGGAACCGGTCGGACGCGTCCCTGGCCCCCACCGCCTCCGCCAGCAGCGCATCCGCCCTGTCGAGCAGTGCCCGCGCACGGCGCGACACCGGAGCCCCGACCCGCGACACCGTGTGTCGTGCCGATGACGCCGGAGCCCCCATTCGGAGGGCCGCCGCTGCCTGAACTGCCTGACTTGCCATCTTCCGAACACCTCCTGCGCACCCACGCCAACCCGCCGCGACGACCGGTCAGGCCTTAGGGTCGGAATCCGGCGAAGCCCGCTTCCCTCGTGCTTCGCCGGATTGCCGACATCGAACATCCGTTCGACATATTCAATATAGCTGCCCCCACCGACACGTCGTCAAGAGAGAGGGTGAGTCCGGTCGGTATCAACACGACACCGCTGCTGGTCGAGCTGTCCGCGCAGGAACTACGGCACCGCCTTGCCGAGGCTCTTGCCATCTACGTCGAGGCGATGGACTACCCGAAGGGGACCGAGTTCCACCGGGCCCCGATGTGGACCGAACACACCCATCGGCCCGGCTGGCGCGCGGTCGCCGCGATCCTCCCCGGCGACGATCCCGGCTCGAGCGAGGGCACCATGGTCGGCATCGCCTACGGCTACCGGGGCGCCCCGCACCAGTGGTGGCACCAGCAGGTGCGCGAGGGGATGCACCGCTCCGGTGCCGACGAACGGCGGATCCACGAGGTCCTCGGCGACTACTTCGAGCTGACCGAACTCCACGTGGCACGGGCCGCGCAGGGGCACCGCACCGGCGAGGCGATGCTCCGCAGGCTCCTCGAAGACAGGCCGGAGAGTCACGTACTGCTGTCCACCCCCGAGGTCGACGACGAGGACAACCGCGCCTGGCGTCTCTATCGCAGGCTCGGATTCACCGATGTGGTGCGCCATTTCACCTTCACCGGGGACAACAGGCCGTTCGCGGTACTGGGACGCCTGCTGCCGCTCCCCGCCGAAGCGACCGAGAACGCACACTCCCCCAGCCGATAGCCTGGACAGATGATCGACGCGGTGGTGGTGGGATCCGGACACAATGCGCTGGTGTCGGCGTGCTACCTCGCCCGGTCGGGTTGGTCGGTCGAGGTGCTCGAGCGCGACACCGTGCTCGGCGGCGCGGTGTCCACCGTCGAGCGGTTCCCCGGCCATCAGGTGGACCGTGGTTCGTCCGCGCACATCATGATCCGGCACACCGCCATCATCGAGGACCTCGACCTCGCCTCGCACGGGCTGCGTTATATCGACTGCGACCCATGGGCATTCGCGCCCGCTCCGCCCGAATCCGGCCGGCCGGGCATCGTCTTCCACCGCAGCCTCGAAGGGACCTGCGCCTCCATCGCCGCGTCCTGCGGGGCCGCCGACGCGAGGGCGTACCGGGAATTCGTCGAGACCTGGGGTCCGCGCACCGCGGGCGTGATGCGGGCGTTCGCCGGTCCGCCGACCGGCGGGAGGCTGGCCCGCTCGTTCGGCACCCTGGACCGGGGCGCAGGCGCCGCGGCCTTCTCGCGGGAGTTTCTCGCCTCCGGGGACAGCTTGCTGGACAACTACTTCGACGACGAGCGCCTCAAGGCGGCATTGGCCTGGTTCGGTGCGCAGTCGGGTCCACCGATGTCCGAGCCGGGCACCGCCCCGATGGTCGGGTTCGCGGCGCTGATGCACACCCTGCCGCCGGGCCGGGCCGTCGGCGGGAGCGGCGCCCTCACCAGGGCCCTGGCGTCGCGGCTCGCCGCGGACGGTGGATCGGTGCGACTGGGCGACGCGGTGACCGAGCTGCGCCGCACGCCGAACGGCTGGACGGTCCGCACCGCCGGGGGCCGGGAGGTACGCGCCAGGACGGTGGTGGCCGGCTGCCACATCCTGACCACCCTCGACCTGCTCGAGCGCGGCGGCCACGACCGGACGCAACTGGACGGGTGGCGCCGCCGGATCCGGGTCGGGCCGGGGATCGGAATGGTGGTCCGGCTCGGAACCGATTCGCTCCCCTCCTATCCCAGCGCCCCTGCGGGCGACACCGTCACCTCCGGGCTGCAGCTGCTGGTCTCCGATCGCGCACAGCTGAGGCTCGCGCACGGCGCGGCGCTGGCTGGCGAGCTGCCACCCGTTCCAGCGGTCCTCGCCATGAGTTTCAGCGGGATCGACCCGAGCCTGACCCCCGCAGGCGAGCACCAGGCGACGTTGTGGTCGCAGTGGCATCCCTACGCCCTCACCGGCGGACGCGACTGGGCGGACCTCGCCGAATCCGAGGGTGACCGGATCGTCGCCGAGATCGAGCGGCTGGCACCGGGATTCACGGACTCGGTGCGACACCGGCTGGTGCAGACCCCCGCGGACCTCGAGTCCGAGATGGGGTTGATCGGCGGCAACGTGATGCACGTCGAGATGTCGCTGGACCAGATGTTCATGTGGCGCCCCCTTCCGGAACTGTCGGGACACCGGGTGCCGGGCGCGAAGGGGCTGTACCTGACCGGCGCGTCCACCCACCCGGGTGGCGGAGTGTCCGGCTCGAGCGGGCGCAGCGCCGCGCGGATCGCGTTGTCCGACGCCCGGTTCGGAGGCTTGCGCCGGGTACTGCGCCGATGAGCGGGCCGGGATCCGCCGGATCCGCCACGCCGCGCACCCCTACCGCCTGACACTCGCATGGCTGCCTGGCACGATAACGCTGTGCAGCAGCCCCACTCCGATGTCCGAAGTCGATCCCGCGTCCGACTGTTCGCCCTGTCCGTACTCCTCCTGATCTGCATCCCCTTGCTCAGCGGGTGCCTCAGGGTCCAGGCGTCACTCGGCGTCTCACCCGACGACAGGGTGTCGGGACAGATCGTCGCCGCGACGGTTCCCACGGACGACAACGACAAGGGCCCGGAGCTGATCCCGCCGGACTCGTTGACGCAGAAGGTCCGGGTGCAGGCGTACAAGCAGGACGGCTTCGTCGGCAGTCAGGCCTTCTTCAGCGACCTGACCTTCGGCGAGGTGCAGCAGCTCGGGGCGATGTCCAGCCAGACCGGCAGCTCCATCCAGCTGGACTTCCGGCGCAACGGCGACGTCGTGGTCCTCGAGGGCAAGGCGGACCTCAAGTCGGTCCCCGACGGCAGCGACGTCCAGTTCAGCGTCGCCTTCCCCGCGCGGGTGAACACCACCAACGGAACCCGCGACGCCGACTCCATCGTCACCTGGAAGCTGCCGCCCGGCGAAGTCAGCACGCTCCGCGCGGAGACCCGCTACGCCGACCCGAGCACCCGCGGCTTCGCCGGCTGGGCCGGCATCGTCGCCGGCGTCACGCTCGGCGTCGCGCTCGTGGTCGGCGCGATGGCGTACTTCAGCCGCCACCCGAGGCGCTGACGCACCGTGCGCGTGTTGCACCCCGGGTGGGGTGCAACACGCGCACGGGCGCGGGGCGCTACCTGACCGAGCTGGCCAGTCCGAGGCGGGCCAGCACCTCGCGGGTCGCGCGGGCGAAGTTCAGCGTGATGAAGTGCAGGCAGGGAGCACCCTCGGCGATCAACCGTTCGCTCATCTCGGTGGCGAGCTCGATGCCGATCTCACGGACCGCGGCGCGGTTCTCCTCGGGTCCGTGGCCCGCCGCGCGATCGAGCCGCTCGGCGAGCTCGCGCGGCAGCTGCGATCCGGACAGTTCGACCATCCGCTTGACCGAGCGCAGCGACGTGATCGGCATGATCTCCGGGATGATCGGCTTGGCGCCCTGCTCGGCGTCGTACCGGGACACCCGGTCGCGCAGCCGCAGGTAGTCCTCGACGTCGAAGAACATCTGGGTGATCGAGTACTCGGCGCCGGCACGCAGCTTGGAGACGAGGTACCTGGTGTCGTGGTCGAGGTCCGGCGCGCGGAAGTGCCCCTCCGGGAAGGACGCGACACCGACGTGGAAGTCGCCGAGGTCGCGGACCAGCCGGACCAGCTCCTCGGCGTACTCGACGCCCTCGGGATGCCGGACCCACTCGCCGAGCGGATCGCCAGGCGGATCGCCGCGCAGCACCAGGATGTTGCTGATGCCGCGGTCCGCATAGGCCCCGACCATCGCACGCAGTTCGTCGACGCTGTGGCCGACGGCGGTCAGGTGGGCGACCGGGAGCAGCGTGGTCTCCTCGGCGAGGGCACCGGTGACGCGCACGGTCCGGTCCCTCGTCGATCCGCCCGCCCCATAGGTCATCGAGACGAACGCGGGCTGCATCTGCTCGAACTCGCGGACCGCGCGCCACAGACGCGCCTCCGCATCGGCATCGCGCGGCGGCGAGAACTCCACCGAGAATGGGATCCGCCCGCCACTCGAACCGATCCGGTCCACGATCGACGGGGTCTGGGTCACCCAGCCCTCGCTTGACCGTCCCCTGACGGCATCGAATGTCACCCGACAATCATAGTGGCGGGCGATGAGGGCGACTTCGACGGACCACTAGGGTGAGGGAGACGATCACGTTCCCAGGGCAATTTCCCGGGGCAATCACCGAGGAGGACACCCTGTCCGCCCACGCCGCCTCCCCCGAGGCCACCGAGTCGCTGCCCGCCGCCGTCGAGACGGCGCTGCGCGAGTTCTTCGACAGCCGCAGGCCGATGACCGATGCCGTCGGCGGCACGTTCACCGACGCCACGACCGCACTGGAGGCCTTCGTCCTGCGCGGCGGCAAGCGGGTCCGGCCCGCGTTCGCCTGGACCGGCTGGCTGGGCGCGGGCGGCGATCCGACCGGCCCCGACGCCGCCGCGGTGCTGCGGGCCTGCTCCGCGCTCGAGCTGGTCCAGGCCTGCGCACTCGTGCACGACGACATCATCGACTCCTCCCGCACCCGCAGGGGCTTTCTCACCCTGCACGTCGAGTTCGCCGACCGGCACCGCTCGGGCGGGTGGTCCGGCGAACCGGCGAAATTCGGTGAATCCGTCGCCATCCTGCTCGGCGATCTCGCACTGGCATGGGCAGACGACATGGTCCGCGAGTCCGGGGTCGACGCGGCCGCCCAGTCCCGGCTCGGTCCGGTGTGGTCGGCGATGCGCACCGAGGTCCTCGGGGGCCAGTACCTCGACGTGAGCACCGAGGTGACCGCCGACGAGTCGGTGGCCGCTGCGCTGCGGATCAACCGCTACAAGACGGCGGCGTACACGATCGAGCGACCGCTGCACCTCGGTGCCGCCCTCGCCGCGGCCGATCCGGATCTGATCGCCGCCTATCGCGAGTTCGGCACCGACATCGGCATCGCCTTCCAACTCCGCGACGACCTGCTCGGGGTGTTCGGGGACCCCGCGGTCACCGGGAAGCCCTCCGGCGACGACCTGCGCGAGGGCAAGCGGACCGTGCTGTTCGCCGAGGCCCTGCTCCGCGCCGACGCCACCGACCGGGGCACCGCGGACGTGCTGCGTCGCAGCATCGGCACCGACCTCACCGAGGAGCAGGTGCAGCGGCTGCGCGCGATCATCACCGATCTCGGCGCGGTCGACGAGGTCGAGCGCCGCATCGACGAGCTCACCGCCAGGGGCCTGAGCGCCCTCGATACGAGCACCGCGACGGAGACGGCCAAGCAGAGCCTGCGCGCGATGGCGCTGGCCGCCACCCGTCGCACGGCCTGATCGGCGTGAGCCTGCGCACGGTCCCCGGTCGCACCGATCACGTCGTGGTCGTCGGGGCAGGCCTGTCCGGACTGTCGGCGGCGCTGCACCTGCTCGGCAGCGGCCGCACGGTCACCCTCCTCGAACGCGACAGGTCGGTCGGCGGCCGGGTCGGCGTGTACGACGGCCCCGGCTACCAGATCGACAGCGGCGCAACCGTTCTCACCATGCCGGAGCTCGTCGCCGAAGCGCTCGCCGCGGTCGGGGCCGACTTCGGGTCGGTGTCCCCGCCACTGCGCCTTCGCCGGCTCGACCCGGCATATCACGCCCGGTTCGCGGACGGCGGGGCGATCGCCGTGCACTCGGACGCCGAGGCGATGGCGGCGGAGGTCGCCCGGGCGTGCGGTCCCGACGAGGCACGCCGATACCGCCGGCTGCGCTCCTGGTTGGAGCGGATCTTCACGGCCGAGTTCGACCGGTTCATCGACGCGAACTTCGACTCGCCGCTCGACCTGGTCCGCTCGCGCGCGGCCATCGCGGACCTGTCGACCCTGGTCCGGATCGGCGGCTTCGGCAGGCTGGGGCCGCGCGTCGAGAGGTACCTCCGCGACCCCCGGCTGCAGCGCATCTTCACCTTCCAGTCGCTCTACGCCGGGTTGAGCCCGGCGCGGGCGCTCGGCATCTACGGCGCGATCGCGCACATGGACACCTCGATGGGCGTGTACTTCCCCGACGGCGGCATGCGGGCGATCGCCGAGGCCATGGCCGACGCCTTCACCACCGCGGGCGGCACCCTCGCGCTCGGGACCGAGGTGAGCCGGATCGACTACGGGAACGGTCGCGCGAGGCGGGTGATCACCGCCGACGGGTCGGGGTTCGACGTCGACGCGGTCGTCCTGACCGCGGACCTCGGCGGCGGGAGCGCCCTGCTCCCCCGTCGGACCTGGCCGCGTCGGCCGGTCCGGTACTCCCCCTCGGCGGTCGTCGCGCACGGCACCATCCCCGCCGCCGTCGCCGCGCGCTGGCCCGATTCGGGCCACCACACCATCGACTTCGGGGCGGCCTGGGAGCAGACGTTCGCCGAGATCACCGCGCGCCGCGGCCGCGGCAGGCTGATGAGCGACCCGTCCCTGCTGCTCACCCGACCCGCGGTCACCGACCCGGGGCTGCTGATCGACCGTGACGGCGAACCCCACGAACCCCTGTCGGTGCTGGCCCCGTGCCCGAACCTGCACAGCGCCCCACTGGACTGGGCCGCCCTCGGGCGGCCCTACGTCGGCGAACTGCTCGTCGAGCTGGAGCGGCGCGGATACACCGGGATCGCCGAGTCGTTCCTGGTCGACCTGATCGACACCCCGCAGACCTGGGCCGATCGCGGGATGTCCGCCGGCACCCCGTTCGCGGCAGCGCACACCTTCGCCCAGACCGGACCGTTCCGGCGGGGGAACCTGGACACCGGAGCCGAGAACGTGGTGCTCGCCGGGTCAGGAACCACCCCTGGGGTCGGGGTGCCGACCGTGCTCGTCTCCGGGAAGCTGGCCGCCCAGCGGATCGCGGGCGAATAGCGCGCCAGGTCACAGACACACCGCGCGGGATCAAGGCGTTTCCCGCTGCGGAACACCGAGCCACTAAACTGACCAGCTGTCCACGCATTCCGCAGACCGGCCCCGCCCGGCCGGACCGCGCTCAACGCACAGCCATGGGGGAAGATCCGTACCGATGACGTCCCCACTCTCCGCTGCTGACAGGCAAATCGGCGACAGCCACGACCGGGCCAAGGACGCCGGGCGTCTCCGCGCGGTCGCCGGGTTCGCGCGCAGCGAGGCGGGGCACGCCGCGATCCTCGGGTTGGTCGGCGCGTCGATGATCACCTTCGGCGGTTTCGGCTCGGGCAGCGTTCGGCGTGAGGATCCGCTCCTGGAGGCGCTGCACCTGTCCTGGCTGCGCTTCGGGCACGGCCTGATCCTGTCGACGATCCTCGTATGGGTCGGTGTGCTGCTGATGATCGCGGCGTGGGTCCGCCTCGGCCGCTGCACGCTCCGCGGCACGACCACGCTGCACGAGCTGCGCTGGGTGGTCCCGGCGTGGACGGCGCCGCTGCTGCTGTCGGTGCCCATGTTCAGCCGGGATGCGTACTCGTACCTGGCGCAGGGCGCGCTGCTGCGCGACGGCTTCGACCCGTACGCGGTCGGCCCTGTGGTCAACCCCGGCATCCTGCTCGACAACGTGAGCAACGTCTGGACCACCACCACCGCCCCGTACGGACCGGTGTCGCTGCTGCTCGGTCAGGGCATCACCTCGATCACCGGGGACAACGTGATCGCCGGGACCATGATGCTGCGGCTGACCATGCTGCCCGGCCTGGCGCTGATGGTGTGGGCGCTGCCGCGGCTGGCCCGTCAGCTGGGCGGCAACCCGGCGATCGCGCTGTGGCTGGCGGTGCTCAACCCGCTGGTGCTGATCCACCTGATCGGCGGCGTGCACAACGAGCTGCTGATGGTCGGCCTGATGGTCGCAGGCGTGACGCTGGCGCTCGACCGCAAGCACGCGGCCGGCATCGCGATCGTCACCCTCGGCGTCGCGGTCAAGGCGATGGCCGGAATCGCGTTGCCGTTCATCGTGTGGATCTGGATGTACCACGAGCGCGAGAAAGCCAAGGCCGAAGGTCGTGAGCCTGCGGCTCCGTTCGCCCTGTTCGCCCGCACCGCGGGCGCCGGTTTCGCGATCTTCGCCGCCGTGTTCGCCATCTGTTCGGCGGTTGCGGGCGTCGGCATCGGATGGCTGACCGCGCTGCAGGGTTCGGCGAAGATCATCAACTGGCTCTCGCTGCCGACGATGCTGGCGCACTTCGTCACCGTCGGCACCTCCCCGTTCGCCGACCTGCGGCTGGCCCCGGTACTCGAGGTGACCCGGATGCTGTGCGCGATCGCGCTGGTGGCGATCCTGCTGACGGTGTGGTGGCGGTTCCGCACCACGCCCAAGCAGGCCGTGCTCGGCATCCTGGTCGCGTTGGTCGCGATCGTGGTGCTCTCCCCCGCTGCGCTGCCCTGGTACTACTCGTGGCCGCTGGCGATCGCGGCGGGCTTCGCGATGTCCACCACCACTCTGATGATCCTGGTCGGCCTGTCCACCTGGCTGATGCTGGTCTTCCAGCCCGACGGCTCGATCGGGCTGTACACCTTCGTCCACGTGCTGCTCGCGACCTTCGCGGCGGTCGTCGCGGCCAAGTCGTTGGTGACCGTCGATCCGCTGCGGCTGCGCTCGGCGCCCGCCGTCGCCGACGCCTGGGACACCCACCAGGGCGCGGCCCCCGTCCGGGACTGAGATGACGACACTGGACGACCGCGCGGCGGCGAGCGATCTCGGAGCAGCCTACCGATACTGCGAGGGGCTGACGGCCGAGCACGGCCGCAGCTACGCGCTCGCCACCCGTTTGCTACCCGAACACCGCAGGCCGGCCGTGTACGCGTTGTACGGGTTCGCCCGCACCGTGGACGACCTCGTCGACATCGACGCGCCCGGTGGCCGTCCCGCAGGCGACTGCCTTGCCGAACTCGACAGGATCGAATCCGAGCTGACGGCCGCCGTCGCTGGCACCAGGACCGGGGACATCCGGCCGGTCGTGCTCGCGGTGGCCGACACCATCGGCCGGTACTCCATCCCGCTCGAGCACTTCACCGCGTTCCTCGGGTCCATGCGGATGGACCTGCCGGGCGCGCCCGGTTTCCGGGCCGTCTACACCTCGATGGACGAGCTCCGCAGCTACATGCACGGTTCGGCCGCGGCGATCGGGAAGCAGATGCTGCCGATCCTCGGCACGGTGACCGCGCGCGCCGAGGCCGAGCCCGCGGCCGCCGCGCTCGGCGAGGCCTTCCAGCTCACCAACTTCATCCGCGACGTCGGCGAGGACCTCCGGCGTGGACGCATCTACCTGCCGTCGGAGGAGCTGTCCGCGTTCGACGTGGACGGCGACCTCCTGCGCCACTGCCAGTCCACCGGCGCAACGCACCCCCGGGTCAGGCGGGCCCTCGCCCACTTCGTCGCACTGAACCGGTCGGGCTACCGCGATGCCCGGCCGGGACTGGCGATGCTCGATCCGCGGGCACGGCCCGCGATCACCGCCGCGTTCGACCTGTACTCCGCGATCCTCGACGAGATCGAGACGAGCGGTTACCTGGTGCTCGACCGCCGGGCGGTTGTGCCGAGGCGGCGTCGTCTGACGCTCGTCGCGCCGCGGCTACTGGAGTCCGCGGTCGCGGCCGCCCGCGGCTAGAGCTTCTCGAGCCGCCGGGTTGCGGGCGCTCGACGAGCGGCCCGACCCGGCGACCTCGACATCACCTGGGGTAAGCGCTCTAGAAGGCCATCGCCTGGGCGCGGCGAACCACCTCGCGGGCGAGGTCGGTGTGCAGCGCGTCGACAGGGGCGCCCGGCAGGGTCTCGTCCTCGGTGAACAGCCAGCGCAGGATCTCCTCCTCGCTGTATCCGCCGTCGCGCAGGACCACGAGCAGACCGGACAGCAGCCGGACCACCTCGCCGCCGTCGGTGAAGAAGGTCGCGGGAACGCCGATGACGCCATCGCGACGGACCGCGATCAGCTCGCCGTCGCGGAGCATCTGGTGCACCCGGGTGACGACGATTCCGAGCAGTTTGGCCACATCCGCGAGCTGCAGCAGCTCCACCGAGGGATCGAGGACGTCGTCGCTATAAGGGATTGCACTCACACCGGTAACGGTATCGGGTCGGTGCGCGGTACGTCATGGGCGGTCCGCGCACCGCGGCCGCCGCGCCGTCGGCACCGGGCGGGCGGCCCGCTGGCTACCATCGATGCGGACATTGTCGAAACTGCTGCGGTGGATCACCGAGCAGAACAGAAACGGGGTAAGCGCGGGTGGGGCCAGGAGATCAGGCGCTGATCGGCACACTGCTCGACCGCCGCTATCGGGTGGACTCCCCGATCGCGCGCGGCGGGATGTCGATGGTCTACCGCGGCCTCGACATGCGGCTCGACCGGCCGGTCGCGATCAAGGTCATGGACCCGAAGTTCGCGCACGACCCCCAGTTCGTCGCCCGATTCGAGTTCGAGGCCCGCGCGGTGGCCCGGCTGACCCATCCCGGGCTGGTCGCCGTGTACGACCAGGGCATCGACGGCGAACACGCGTTCCTCGTGATGGAGCTGGTCGCGGGCGGGACGCTGCGCGAGCTGCTGCGCGAGCGCGGCCCGATGCCGCCGCACGCCGCTGCCGCGGTGACCGGACCGGTGCTCGATGCGCTCGCGGTCGCGCACCGCGCGGGACTGGTCCACCGCGACATCAAGCCGGAGAACGTGCTGATCTCCGACTCGGGCGAGGTCAAGATCGCCGACTTCGGCCTGGTTCGCGCGGTCGCGGGATCCAACGCCACCTCCAGCAGCGTGATCCTCGGGACCGCCGCCTACCTCTCCCCCGAACAGGTCACCACCGGCAACGCCGACGCCCGCAGCGACGTGTACGCGACCGGCGTGTTGCTGTACGAAATGCTCACCGGCCGAACGCCGTTCACCGGCGACACCTCGCTCTCGATCGCCTATCAGCGGATCAACGCCGACGTGCCGAGCCCGGGTTCCCAGATCGCAGGGGTGCCGCAGGAGTTCGACCAGCTGGTGCTCGAGGCGACCGCCCGTGACCCCGAGGAGCGGTTCACCAACGCCGGCGAGATGGCGGCGGCGCTGCGTTCGGTGAGCCACCAGCTGCAGTTGCCCGCCTACCGGGTACCCGCACCGCGACGGTCCGCGCAGCACCTCAGCGCGGCCATGCAGGTCGCGGGCGCGCTGCCGCCGCCTGCAACCGCAACGGCCGGACGCGACGACGCGACGACGGCACTGGCCTCGGCCGCGCCAACCGCGGTGCACCCCGGCATCCAGCACGCGGGCCCGCAGCCCACCAAGGTGGTCACCGACCTGACCGCGCGCCCGCCGGAGTTCCCGCAGCCGGACCTCGACCCCGCTGCGACCCGACAGCACCGCCGCGACCCCGCCCAGTACGAGTTCCCCGATTTCGCGGCCGAGCGTCAGCGCTCGCGCCGCACGATCATGGTGTGGCTGCTCGTGATCCTGCTGCTCGGGGTCGCGGTCGGATTCGGCGGCTGGTGGATGGGGTCCGGCCGGTACGCGGCGGTGCCCTCCATCGACGGCCTTGACCGCGCGTCGGCGACATCGACGATCGAGGCCGCGGGGCTGAGCACCGAGATCCGCGGCGAGTACTCGAACAGCGCCCCGGTCGATACCCTGCTCGGCACCGATCCCGCCGCCGGGTCTCGCGTGCCGAAGGAGTCGGTGGTGGCCCTGCTGGTGTCGCTCGGCAGGCCCGCGGTACCCGAGCTGCCCGCGGGCGGCGACCCGGACCAGGTCGAGCGGGTGCTCCGCGAGCGCACCTTTGTACCTGTCGAGGGCGGTGAGGCGTTCAGCACCAAGGTGCCCAATGGTGGTGTGGCGGCGCTGAAGCCGGGTCCTGGCACCGTGCTC
Organism: Rhodococcus sp. UNC363MFTsu5.1; assembly: GCF_000686785.1. Taxonomy (NCBI): domain Bacteria; kingdom Bacillati; phylum Actinomycetota; class Actinomycetes; order Mycobacteriales; family Nocardiaceae; genus Rhodococcus; species Rhodococcus sp. UNC363MFTsu5.1. The sequence continues at coordinate 25,946 of NZ_JMLO01000024.1, read as the reverse complement.
GACGTCGGGTCGCAGGTCCAGATGATCCGGAGCAAGGGTTCGCCGCCGGTCCGGATGCCGGACGTGCGCGGCAAGTCCGCCGATGAGGCCAGGGCCGCGCTGGACGCCGTCGGCATCACCGTCGGCGAGACCAGGGAAGAGTTCGACAGCGGCGTCGACGGCGGCGACGTGATCGGTACCGATCCGTCGACCGGCACCGAGGTCGGGGCCGGATCGAGCGTCACGCTGATCGTGTCGACTGCCGTGCGACTGCCCTCGATGCTCGGGCGCACGGTTGGCTCCGCCCGCGAGGAACTGACGGGCCTCGGAATGGTGCCGCAGATCAGGCAGGTCACCGACTCCGACCGGTCACTGGTCCTCACCCAGAGCCCGGGACCGGGAACCCGCGTCGAGGCGGGCACCACCGTGTCACTCGTCGCGGTGCCGTAGCACGGAAGGCTCCGCACGACTGCGACAGCGGGCCACCACAATTCGACTATTGCCAGTACAAACAACAAAACGATCGATATGTTCGGTGCCTCGTAAAACAGTCGGAGGCAAATTGTTCCGAGCACCGCGCGCCGCGGTCCTGGCGTGCTCGCTGATCGCGTTGATGTCGTCGTTCGGAACGGTTGTGGCAGATGCCGATCCGCTTCCCGAGAACTTCAGCTACTCCGCGGGCTTCGCAAACGAACGGACCAATCCGGGCGGCTCGCTGCCCGGGTCCAACGACTTCGGATGCAAGCCCACCACGGCCCACCCGCGACCCGTCGTGTTGGTGCACGGAACGGCAGGCGGAGAGCAGATCACCTGGAGTGCCTACGTCCCGATGCTCAAGAACGCCGGATTCTGCGTGTTCAACCTGACCTACGGCGCCATTCCAGGACCGTGGCCGGTATCCGCGATCGGCGCGATGAATCCGATCGAGAGCAGCGCCCGACAACTCGGAGAGTTCGTCGATCGGATCCTGACCGCGACGGGGGCTTCGACAGTGGACATCGTGGGTCATTCGCAGGGCACGCTCATGCCGGAGTACTACGCGAAGGTCCTCGGCGGGCGGTCGACGATCACCAACTACGTGTCTCTGGCTCCCCTGTGGCTGGGAACGAGAGTGTCCGGCGGCGACGGGCTACCCGCACTCTTCGAACGATTGGGGCTTCCGGACACCGCGTTCCCGATCTGTCAGGCATGCGGCCAGTTCGTGGCCGGGTCCGAGTTGATCAACGAGGTCAACGCCGACGGGACCCCCTACCTCAAGGGCATCGAGTACACCAACATCGGCACCCGATACGACGAACAGGTTGTGCCGTACACCCAGGGCATGGTCCCCGGTCTGCCGGGCTACGACGTCACCAACATCGTCGTCCAGGACGGCTGCGAACAGGACACGTCGGATCACTTCGAGCTCACCGGCACCAAGCGGGCGGCCTACATGGTGCTCAATGCCCTCGACCCGGCCAATCAGCGTGAGGTGCCGTGCGGACGAGAGTGAATCGCCGCACCGCCCGCACGGGTGCGCACTCCTTCTGACGCCAAGGCACCCCGTTGAACACCCGACGAGGGCGCGATGCCGGTAACCGCGGTCCGCCCGCGGCCGGAACCGCTCACCGGCCGGACGCCCCCACGAGCTCCTCGAGGTAGCGGGCGACACCGTCGTCGTCGTTGCCTGCCAGGACCCGGTCGGCGAGCGAGACCACCTCCGGCAGCGCGTTCGACGGGCACAGCGCGGTACCGGCCCACGACAGCATCGGGATGTCGTTGATCCCGTCGCCCACGACGGCGACCTCGTGCGCCCCGATTCCGTCGGCCGCACACAGCTCCGCGAGGGCACTCGCCTTCGAAACCCCTGACGGGGCCATCTCGACGTAGGGCGCGCCCGAATGGGTCAGTTCGACTCCGTCGACGCCCGCCGCGACGGCGGCGCGGTACAGCTCCGCACTGGACACCTCGGGGTGCCGCACGACGATCTTGACCATCGGCTCCTCCAGGGCGGGCAGCAGCTCCGAGAGCGACATCTCGTGCGGATGCCGGTGATGGTCGGCGAACTCGCAGAGTGCCGCGTACTCGGGTTCGGCGACGAAACTCGTGGGGCCGACATTCGCGAACACCACACCCGGCATGAGCGTCCGCACGCGGCCCATCGCCGTCGTCGCCGCGGCCGTCGTGATCGAGGTCGTCGCGGTGATGCGTGGAGTGCCGTCGGCGAGGTCGAGCACGACCGCACCGTTGGCGCAGATCGCCTTGCCGCGAAAGCCGCACTCGAGCGCGAGTTCGTGGACGGAATGACGGGCCCGCGCGGTCGCCCACACGATCTCGATCCCGGCCAGGGCCGCCGCCGACATCGCTTCGGTGGTCCGTCGTGAGATGGATCGGTCCGACCGCAGCAGGGTGCCGTCGAGATCGGTGGCGAGGAGTCGAATACCGGTCACTTCCGACATGATGCCAGCCGTCCCCCGCGTGATGCAGGCCCGCCCATCCGGGCCTGCATCGCCTTTCTCAGTCTTGAGGACGGAAGACCGCGAACGCGCCGCCCTGCGGGTCCGTCAGGACCGCGAACCGCCCGGTCCCGGGGATGTCGGTGCCCGGCACGTGCACGGCCCCGCCCAGGCCCGTCGCCTCCTCGACCGCGGCGTCGACGTCGTCCACGCCGAAGTACAGCGCCCAGTGCGGCGGAATGCCCTCGGGGAAGTCCTCGCCCATCGCCATCATGCCGCCGAAATCCGTGCCGCCCTGGCCCCACTGGGTGTATCCGTCGCCCGGCGTGACCGTCCAGCCGAACACGGTGCGGTAGAACTCGATCGCCCCCGCGGTGTCGCGGGTGCGCAGCTCGATCCAACACAGCGCCCCGGTCTCGTTCAGCCGGCCCGCGCCGTGGAACTTGCGGCCCTGCCAGATCGAGATGACCGCACCCGCCGGGTCGGCGAGCACCGCGAACCTGCCGAGATCGAACACGTCCATCGGCTCGGCGATCACCGAACCTCCTGCTGCCGTGGCCGCCCGCGCGGTCGCATCCACGTCGGCCACCGCGATCGAGGCCGTCCACGCGACGGGCTGACCCTCCTGGTAGAGCGGGCTGGCCGCGGCCACCGGGTCCTGCTCGAGCAGCATCATCGTGTAACCGCCTGCCTCCGGGTTCGGATCCGTTTCCGGCTTCCACCCGAGCAGCGCTCCGTAGAACTCTCCCGCCGCCGCGACATCGGTCGTGCCGAGCTCGGCCCAGCACGGGGTCCCCAGCGTCGGTTCGGTGATCTTCATGATGTGCCCCTCACTGCGATGGTTGGGTACGCGATTCGATCGGCCCAACCGTAACGCCGGCCACCGACACCATCTCGGCGTGACACAACGGCCCGCACCCCTGGTCGGGGTGCGGGCCGTTGTGCGGAATCGGACGGCTCAGCCGCGCAGCATCTCCGCCACGAGGAAGGCCAGCTCGAGGGACTGCTGGGTGTTGAGCCGCGGGTCGCACGCGGTCTCGTAGCGGCCCGACAGATCCAGGTCGGAGATGTCCTGAGCGCCACCGAGGCACTCGGTGACGTTCTCGCCGGTCAGTTCGACGTGGATGCCACCCGGGTGGGTGCCGAGTCCGTTGTGCACCTCGAAGAAGCCCTGCACCTCGTCGACGATCCGGTCGAAGTGGCGGGTCTTGTAGCCGGTGGACGCCTCGTGGGTGTTGCCGTGCATCGGGTCGCACTGCCAGATCACCTGGTGACCGGTGGCCTGCACCTTCTCGATGATCGCGGGCAGCAGGTCGCGCACCTTGCCGTTGCCCATCCGCGAGATCAGCGTGAGCCGGCCGGGCTTGTTGGTCGGGTCGAGCCGCTCGACGTACTCGACCGCCATCTCGGGGGTGGTGCTCGGGCCGATCTTGAGGCCGATCGGGTTCGCGAGCAGCTCGGCGAATGCGATGTGCGCGCCGTCGAGCTGGCGGGTCCGGTCGCCGATCCACAGGAAGTGCGCCGACAGGTCGTACAGCTTCGGGTGGTCGTCGTCGTTGTCGAGCCGCAGCATCGCCCGCTCGTAGTCGAGGACGAGCGCCTCGTGGCTGGCGAAGATCTGTGCGTGGTGCAGGCTCGGGTCGGTGACCCGGCACGCGTTCATGAACTGCAGGCCGCGGTCGATCTCGGCGGCGAGCGCCTCGTACCGGGCACCCGCGGGGGACGAGGCGACGAACTCCCGGTTCCAGTCGTGCACCTTGTGCAGATCGGCCATGCCCGCGCCGGTGAGCGCGCGCACCAGGTTCATCGCCGCGCTGGCGTTCGCGTACGCGCGGACCAGCCGGGACGGGTCGTGGACCCGCACCGACTCCTCGGCGACGAGCGAGTTCACCATGTCGCCCCGGTACGACTGCAGCCCGAGCGAGTCGATGTTCGACGAACGCGGCTTGGCGTACTGGCCGGCGATCCGCGCGACCTTGACGACCGGCAGGCTCGCCCCGTAGGTGAGCACGACGGCCATCTGCAGCAGGGTGCGGATGTTGCCCTTGATGTGCGGCTCGGTGTTGTCCGCGAACGTCTCCGCGCAGTCACCGCCCTGGAGCAGGAAGGCCTCGCCGCGGGCAACCTCGGCGAGGTTGTTCTGCAGCGCCTCCACCTCGCTCGCGACCGTGATCGGCGGGACGCTCTCGAGCACGGTGCGCATCGCGGCGGCCACGTCCTCGGGCCAGGTCGGCTGCTGAGCGGCAGGCTTGCTCAGCGCCTCGTCGAGCTTCTGGCGCATCGCAGCGGGCAGCGGCGGGAGTTCGGGCAAGCGGTCGATCGGAACATCGACAGTCCAGTTCACCAGTACAGGATATTCGCTACGCCGATCGCGGTGCGCAAAGGGGCCATTTAGTCAGCGAATCGTGAGCGAAGCACGGATCGCCTCGTACTTGACCAGGTTGTGCCTGGCGTCGGCCAGCGCGTCGTGCGCGTCGGCGGGAGCCGACGGCAGGGCCGGCGACCCGCTGTCCTCCCAGTACTGACGCAACTCGCGGGTGAACCGCGGCAGCGAGCGCGGCAGCGCGGTCATGTCCCCCCACAACTGGCAGAGCGCGACGTGGTCATATGCCGCGATCCAGGCCCACAGCTCCGGCGTGACGCCGGGGCGCGGAACCAGGAACTTCAGCAGGTCGTCGCGGATCTGGGCGCGCGAGCGCCACAGCGGCGAGGACGGCTGCGGCAGCTTCGGCAGGACGTTGGCCCGCACCCACTTGCCCGCCTTTGTGGGGTCGAACTCGGTGGAGACGGCGTAGAACTCTCTGCCGTCCTCGGCGGCCACGCCGATCGAAACCAGGTCGATTGTGCGACCATCCTCGATGAACTCGCAGTCGTAGAAGTAGCGCACCCGGGCAGACTATGCCGCCCGGCACTTCCCCACGACCACCGCCCCCGACCCGAAGGACGATTGGTGCCTGGCCAGGATCAGACCGCTCCCCGCGAGCACGTGAGCACCGACACAACGGCAGCCGAAACAGCGGCGGCAGGCGCCGATCGAGAGCCGGATGGTTCAGCGGCGCGAATCCGTCGCCTCGTCGACGGGCCGGCGGCCCGCGTCGGCATCCTGATCGCCGCGGCCATCGGCGTGATCTACAACCTCGTCGGCTTCCCCGGCCTGCGGCACCTCGGCAGCTACTACCGGATCGACCTCGACGTGTACCGCATCGGCGGCACCGCGCTGGCGAACGGCGTCGCGCTCTACGGTCAGATGCCGCCGACCGCCCTCGGCAAGTCGCTCCCGTTCACCTATCCCCCGCTCGCCGCGATCGTGTTCAGTCCGATGTCCGCGATCAGCCTCGGGGAAGCCAGCACCGCCCTGACCGCGCTCTCGCTCGTACTGCTCTTCGCGACCGCGGTCGTCACCCTCACCTCCATCGGGGTGCTGCCGGAGCGCACCCTGCTGTGGACGGCCGGGGCGGCGTTCGCCGGTGCGATGGCGCTGGAGCCGGTGTACTCCACCCTCGACTACGGCCAGATCAACATCGTGCTGATGGCCCTGGTCGCCGCCGACTGCCTGCTCAAGAAGACGCCGTGGCCGCGCGGCGCGCTGGTCGGTCTCGTCGCCGCGGTCAAGCTCACGCCCGCGGTGTTCGTGCTCTACTTCCTGCTGCGCAAGGACTTCCGGGCCACCGCGGTCACGGCGGTGAGCTTCCTCGCAGGCACGGCCATCGGCTTCGCGGTCTCGTTCACCGATTCCAAGCAGTACTGGACCGACACCCTCATCGACTCCAACCGGATCGGCAGGCCCGCCTACCCCGCGAACCAGTCGATCACCGGCATGCTCGCCCGCCTCGGCCTCGACCCCTCGCTGCGTACCCCGCTGTGGATCCTGGCGAGCGCGGCGGTTCTGATCGTCACGGTCCTGGCCGCACGCCGGGCGCTGGCCGCTGGCATGCCTGCCCTCGCGCTCACCATGACCGCACTGTTCGGGCTCCTGGCCTCCCCGGTGTCGTGGTCACACCACTGGGTCTGGGTGGTCCCGACGTTGCTGATCCTGGGGCACCTCGCCTACACGCGACGCAGCCTCGGCTGGGCGGTGTGGGTCGCAGGCGGAGTGGCTCTGTTCGTGGTGGCCCCGCACTGGCGGCTGGCGCCCGGCCGGACCAGTGGCCTCGGCTGGCCGCTGTGGGATCAGTTCCTGGCCTCGTCGTACGTGTGGTGGGGCCTGGTGACGTTGGTGCTGGTCGCCACGGTCGGCGTCACGGGCAGGGCGAGGCGGATCGCCGCAGACGAGCGGTCGAGGGTGCCCGCCCCTGCCTAGCTGGCCCGGGTGTCCGGGATCCGGTCGGCGACGGGCGCGGGTGCGGCCGTCGCCGTCTCGGCGGGCTTGTTCTTGAGCGTGGCCGCGTAGATGTCGACGTACTCCTGACCGGACAGCGCCATCAGCTTGTACATGACCTCGTCGGTGACCGCGCGCTCGACGAAGCGGTTCCCACCCATGCCGTTGAAGCGCGAGAAGTCGATCGGCTCGCCGATCTTGATCACGATCTTCGCGGGACGCGGGAAGCGCGAGCCGATCGGGTTCAGCTTGTCGGTGCCGATCATCGCGACCGGGATGACCGGAACGCCGGACTGCAGCGCCATCCGCGCCATGCCCGTCTTGCCCTTGTACAGCCGGCCGTCCGGGGAGCGGGTGCCCTCGGGGTAGATCCCCAGCAGCTTGCCGTCGCCGAGCACCTTCATACCGGCGTTGAGCGCATCCTGTGCCGCGTCGGCACCGGTCCGGTCGATCGGCACCTGGCCGACCGCGGAGAAGAACCAGCGCTGGAATCTGCCCTTGAGTCCGGTACCGGTGAAGTACTCGCTCTTGGCCAGGAAGGTGATCCGGCGCGGCGACTTCAGCGGCAGATAGAACGAGTCCATCACGGCCTGGTGATTACTCGCGAGAATCGCCGGACCGTTGGTCGGAATGTGTTCGGCGCCTTCGATAGTCGGGCGCCCGAGCACCAGCAGGATCGGCCCGAGAAAGATGTATTTGACCAGCCAGTACCACATGGCACCCTTCCCGAAGTCATCCGTGCTCACGCTATGTTTCTCGTGTGATGACTGTACTCACGGCAGGTTGATGTGGCCACCGGAGGGGCACCCGGCCACCGGTGTCGTCGCGAGCGGGGTCAGGATTCCAGCGCCTCGCGAGCGAGTTCGGCAGCGCCGATCATCCCCGCCGCCTCGCCGAGCTGGGTCGGCCTGATCCGGGCCAAGGGGCGATGCCCGGATCCGGTGATGAGCGTGGCGTAGTGATCGCGCGCATCGTCGAGGAAGAGCGGAGCCGAACTGGCGACACCGCCCGCGATCACCACGAGGTCGGGGTCGTAGACATCGCTCACCATCGCGAGCCCGACACCCAGCCAGCGCGCGAACTCCGCCATCGTCGCCATCGCCACCTTGTCGCCGTCCTGTGCCGCGCCCGCGACTCGGCGACCGGTCAGGCCCCCCGGGTTCCCGGCCACCTCGCGGGCCAGGATCGTCGACTCGGCGGGATTGGCGGCCAGCAACTCGATCGCGGTGTCCACCAGCGCGGTGCCGCTGCAATAGCGCTCCCAACAGCCGCGTTTGCCGCAGGCGCAGGGCCGTCCACCGGACATCACCTGCACATGACCGAGTTCGGGTGCCACCCCGTGGCTGCCCCGGTAGAGCGCGCCGCCGATCAGCAGGCCCGCACCGATCCCGGTCCCGATCGACATCATCAGCACGTTGTGGCCGCCTGCCGCGGCACCGAACCGGTACTCCGCCCACGCCGCCGCATTGGCGTCGTGCTCGAGGATCACCGGCATGCCGAGGCGATCGCTGAGGTCGCGCGCGACCGGGGCGTCCACCCACGGCAGGTGCGGCGCGAAACGCACCGTGGACCGGTCAGGGGTGATGAAGCCCGCCACCGCGAGGCCGACCCCGGCGATCTCGTGCCGCGCGCAGAGCTCCCTGACCGCGCGGTCGAGCCCGTCCTCCAGCGCCTGCGCCGACCGCGGGGTCGGCGCCAAGGCCGAGTCGAGCACCTGACCGTCGGCGTCGACCACCGCCGCCCTGATGCTGGTTCCGCCGACGTCGATGCCGATCGTGAGAGCGGTCCGACCGCCGGTGCGCGTGCCCATGGTCACCGATTGTGCTCGACCTGAACCGAGATCGGGACGAACTTCGGGCGAGCGCCCTGCGCGTCTGCGCCGGGACCGGCCGTCGACCCGTCTGGCCCGCCGTCGGGGTCGGGATGCGCCCCGTGTTCGTCCAGGATCTGCCGGAGCAGGGCGAGCAGCACCGCGGCCTGCGAACCGAGCAGCGTGATCAGGTCGTGCTGCTCCCCTCGTGCCAGCGCTGCAAGCGCACACACCGGGCACCAACTGCACCCGTACGGCCCCGGCTCGCCGCCGTCGGGGCTCGCGGCGGCAGCGGCGGCCTCGGACGCCTTCTGCAGCAGCGGCTCCAGCCGATCGAATGCCGCGTGCGTGAGCGCCCGCAGCTCGGCGACCAGGTCCGCGTGATCGTCGCTCACAGCGGCCAGACCTGCGGGTCGGGCCGGAACCGGACCACGAGGTCGCCGTCCTCGAACTGGGCGCCGACCGTGGTGCAGCGGCGGAGCACCGACGCCAGCCTGACCCTGCGCCGAACCCCTGCCGCGCCGACCACCAGATCGTCCTCGACCCTGCCGAGGGTCAACGTGGACGGGTCGACCAGCGGCATGCGCAGACGCAGCGCGTACACCGATTCCACCCCCGACCCTGACTCCAGTTCCACTCTCGCCGCCGTCGAATCGTCGTCCGCGGCGGTCAGCGGATCGACCCCGGCCGGATACAGCGCATCGGCGAGCGCGGCAAGAGAGTCAAACCCTACCGGCTCGACGGCATTCTCGTCGGCCGTGCGGACCGGCAGCCCGCCGAGCGCGGCAGCCAGCGAATCGAGCTGCGCACGCTCGCGCTCCGCACGCTCCGCATACCAGCGCAGTGCCGGATGGTCCGTGCCGGCGTCCGACCCCGGATCATTTTGCGGCAGAACCTTGTTCACGATCGCGCCGTCGACTCGCACGCCGAGCACGGACATCGCCGCCGCGATACGCCGCGCCTGCGCCACGCCAACCGCATCGGCGGTGAGCACCATTCGCGCACAGGTGTTCTGGCGGTCCGCGAGCATCGCCCGGACCGGAAGGGTGAAGTCGCTGAGACGGTCGACCAGCAGCGCGGCGATCGCCTGCGAGCGCTGCGCGCCGGGCACCGTGGCCCTGAGGTACCGGGGCCAGATCCGCTCGAGGTAGTCGTGCACCATGTCGGGAACCGTGAGAAGGCGCAGCAGATCACCGGTCGGCGGGCAGTCGACCAGCACGGCGTCCCAGTCCCCTCCGTGCGCGAGCCGGGCGACCTCGGCCAGCCCGAGCAACTCCTCGGCGCCTGGCAACCCCGTCAGTTCCTGCGGGTCGGGCAGCGAGAGCGCAGAACCGTGCTCGTGTTCGGCGCCGCTCGGGATCAGCGCCGACAGCGCGACCAGTCGATCCTCGAGCAGGGTCAGCGTGTCGAGTTCGAGCACCTCGAGCCCCTGCGCCACGGCGACGATTCCCGTCCCCGTCGTTGCGGCCGTCCGGTCCAGCGCGAGCACATCGGTCAGCGAGTGCGCCCGATCGAGGGAGATCAGCAGGACCCGGTCTCCGGTGCGCGCCAGCGCAATCGCGGTCGCGGCCGCCAGTGTCGTCTTCCCGACGCCACCCTTACCGATGAAGAACCGGATCTGGGTGTTCGCATCGGAGCCGCGCCCGGTCAGCCTTCGACCCTCTTCTTCAATTCCTTGAGGGCGGTGTCGGTGATCGCCTTCTCTGCCTTGCGCTTGAACAACCCGATCATCGGGATGTTCAGGTCGACGGTCAGCTCGTAGGTGACCGTGGTGGTCCCGTCCGGCAGGTCCTCGAGGGTGTACGAGCCGTCCTGCGACTTCTGGATCTCGGCAGAGGCCAGCGACCAGCGCACGGACTTCCCGTCAGACGCCCAGTCGAAGTCGAGTTCGTAGGTGTCCTTGACCATCCCGGCGTCCAGCACGAACCGAACCCGTCGCGCGCGACCGTTCGACCCGCGGGCGAGCACCTCGACTGACTTCGCCGCGGCCACCCACTCGGGGTACGCGTCGTAATCGGCGATCACGTCCATCACCCGACTCGAGGGAGCGGCGATGCTGATCGACCTCTTGGTCTTGTCGGCCATACGACCAACGCTTCCTTTCACTCCAGGACGGCCACGAATGCACTCGAACCCATCACACACGAAACCGACGTGCGCGCACAACGACCGACGGCACCGTCGGTCGGGCGATCACCTGGCGGTCGGCGACTCTCCCGCAGGCCGGCCCGCCTCGAGCTCACGCTTGGTGCCGAAGGTCATCACCTTGCCCGCGACGCGGCGCGCCCGGGTGAGGGCCGCGAGATCGAGCTCGGCCAGTTCCGCGGGGCCGACTCCGGTCGGCTCGGCGTGCAGGAAGTAGTGCACGATCGTGCCGTCGAGCTCCGGCTCCAGCCAGACCTCCATGGTTCCGGTCAACGCGCCCGCGACCGTCCAGCGAATCCCCTTCTCGCCTCGGTCCTCCCGCACGGTGATCTGGAGATCCGGCCACCAGCGACGCCATTTCGACACCACGCCGATCGACTCCGCGACCGATGCCGGCGGCGCCGCGATGAAGGTCTGGTCCGAGACCTGAATGCTGCTCACCGGATTAGCTTCACACACTCCGCGTGGCGGGTGCGGGCCAGGGCCGATCGACACGGGTTAAAGTGGAACCGCAGCAAAACCTACTCGTCAGTACACCCGCAGTGCCGGAGGTCTTCGTGCGTGAATTCAGCGTTCCGTCAACTTTCACCATCCCTGAGGACGCGTCCGCCGTCGACTCGGTGTTCACCCACGCGGCGAACACGCCCGGCCTGGCCGTCTTCACGCGACTGACCGGCGGCACGTGGACCGATGTGTCCGCGGCGGAGTTCGCCGACCAGGTGACCGCGGTGGCCAAGGGCCTGATCGCGCTCGGTGTGCAGCCGGGCGATCGGGTCGGCCTGATGTCGTCGACCCGATACGAGTGGCAGCTGATCGACTTCGCGATCTGGGCCTCGGGCGGTGTCACCGTGCCGGTCTACGAGACCTCCGCCCCCGAGCAGGTGCGGTGGATCCTCGAGGATTCCGCCGCCGTCGCACTGTTCGTCGAGAACGAGGGCCGCGCGAAGGAACTCGAGAAGGTCGCGGCCGAGTCCCCCGCGCTGCGCAAGGTGCTGCAGATCGAGGGCGCCCCAGGAGCGGTCGCTGAGCTGATCGCACTCGGCGCCGACGTCAGCGACGAGGAGGTCCGGTCCCGCGCCGACGCGCTCAAGGCGAGCGACCCCGCGACGCTGATCTACACCTCCGGCACCACCGGTCGCCCCAAGGGCTGCCAGCTCACCCACTCCAACCTCATCGCGGAGTCGCGCGGCATCAGCACCTCCGGATTCGGCGAGCTGCTGCGCCCTGGTCGTCGCACCCTGATGTTCCTGCCGCTGGCGCACGTGCTCGCCCGCGCGGTCTCCCTCGCGGCCTTCGATGCGGGCGCCACCGTCGGCCACACCTCCGACATCCCGAACCTGGTCCCCACCTTCGGCACGTTCAAGCCCGACTTCATCCTGTCGGTGCCCCGGGTGTTCGAGAAGGTCTTCAACACCGCTCGCCAGAAGGCACACGCCGAGGGCAAGGGCAAGATCTTCGACAATGCCGCCGAGGTCGCGATCGAGTGGAGCGAGGCCCAGGACGCCGGCGGCGCCGGCTTCGGCCTCAAGATCAAGCACGCGGTGTTCGACAAGCTGGTGTACTCCAAGCTCCGTGCCGCGCTCGGCGGACAGTGCCAGCTCGCGATCTCCGGCGGCGCCCCGCTCGGTGCCCGGCTCGGCCACTTCTTCCGCGGCATCGGCGTGACCATCTTCGAGGGCTACGGCCTGACCGAGACGACCGCTGCGGTCGCGGTGAACACGCCGGGCAACCAGAAGGTGGGCAGCGTCGGAAGGCCGTTGGCCGGCAACGCGGTTCGCATCGCCGAGGACGGCGAGATCCTGCTCTCCGGTCCGGTGGTCTTCGGCGGCTACTGGCGCAATGAGGCGGCCAGCGCCGAGGCGCTCGAGGACGGCTGGTTCCACACCGGCGACCTCGGCTCGGTCGACACCGAGGGCTTCATCACGATCACCGGACGCAAGAAGGAGATCATCGTCACCGCGGGCGGCAAGAACGTCGCGCCCGCGCAGCTCGAGGACCAGCTCCGCGCGCATCCGCTGATCAGCCAGGCGCTCGTTGTCGGCGACCAGAAGCCGTTCATCGGCGCCCTGATCACTGTCGATCCCGAGGCGTGGACGGGCTGGAAGCAGCGCAACAGCAAGCCGGCCGGGGCCACCGTCGCCGACCTGATCGCCGATGCCGACCTGGTCGCCGAGGTCGATGCGGCCATCGCGGAGGCCAACAAGCTGGTCTCGCACGCGGAGTCGATCAAGAAGTACCGGATCCTGCCGGTGGACTTCACCGAGGAGACCGGCGAGCTGACGCCGACCCTCAAGCTCAAGCGCAACGTCATCCACCAGAGCTTCGCGGACGACATCGAAGCCATCTACGCCAAGTAGGCGGCTCCGCCGCCTGTGAGTCTTTCTGGTCCCTAGACGGACCAGAAAGACTCACAGGCGCGAAACGCCTAGTGAAGCAGGCCGCTGAGCTTGGCTGCCAGCGCGTCCCAGCGCCACTGCTCGGACACCCACGCGCGGCCTGCGGCACCCATCGCCGCCGCGCGATCGCGGTCGGCGAGCACCGAGATCACCGAATCGGCCACCTGCCGAACCGACCGCCCGTCGACGACATGCCCGGTCTCGTTCTCCCGCACCGTTTCCGGCGCGCCACCGGACCGACCGGCGATCACGGGGACACCCGAGGCCGAGGCCTCGAGGAACACGATCCCCAGCCCCTCGACGTCGAGGCCCGCTCCCCTGGTCCGGCACGGCATCGCGAACACATCGGCGATCGTGTGGTGTGCCGCGAGCTCGGCGGACGGGACGGTGCCCGTGAACACCACGTGCTCCTCCATGCCGGTGTCCCTCGCCAGCGCGTGGAGCCTGCTCTGGTACGGGCCGCCACCGACGATGACGAGCACCGCGCCGTCGATGGACTCCCGGATCCGCGGCAGCGCCCGGATCAGCACGTCCTGACCCTTGCGCGGAACCAGCCGGGACAGGCACAGCACGGTCGGGCGATCGCCGAGTCCGTATCGCGCCCGCAGCTCCGCCCTTGCCGCCGGGTCCGGTCGGAACACCTCGGTGTCGACACCGGGCGGCAGGTGCTCGAGCGCGGCCCCTGCCCCGAACGCGGACGCGAACCGGCCGCGCGTGTACTTGCTGACGAAGGTGACCGTGTCCGTGGTGTTCCCGATCCGGTGCAGCGCCTGCCTGGCACCGGGCAGCATCGACCAGCCGACCTCGTGGCCGTGCGTGCTGGCCACGACCCGCTCGGCGCCCGCCCGGCGCAGCCCGGGCGCGAGCAGTGCCAGCGGGGCCGCCGCGCCGAACCACACGCTGTCGCATTCGCGCGACCGCACCAGCTTGGCCGCCCGGCGGGCCACCAGCGGCGTCGGCAGCATCAGCGTCGTGGGGTGGCGGACCACCTCGAACGGCTGACGCGCGTCGAACTTCTTGTGGCTGTCACCGCGCCAGCGCGGGGCGTACACCACCAACTCGTCGGCGGGCAGCGCGTTCGCAAAGGACTGGAGGTAGGACTGGATGCCTCCCGGTCGGGGCGGAAAATCATTCGTCACCAACAGGGTTCGGCGCATACGTCCACCGTAATTGCCGGGCGCGGGCGGCCGCTGCGCAGGGTCGAGTCGGCAGGCCCTCAGTCGAGGCCCTCGGCAACCCAGCGGCCCCAGTTGGTCACGAACTCGGAAGCGGACAGCCCGACGGCCTCATGCAGCTTCTCGTCGAGCTCGTGGCTGTCGACGGGTCCCGTCGCCAGGTCCACGTACAGCTCGCGGAGCGTCCGCTCGTCGAAACGGTCGGCGACATAGGCCGATACGGACCAGGCCAGCTCGTACGCGGCCTGGGCGCGCTCCCCGCCCGCCGTGAAGTCCGCGTCGACGGGCAGCCGCGTCGGTGGCCCGTGCGCAACGACCGCCGCCGCCAGAATCGGCGCGGCCCGACCGACGGGGACATCGGCGTCACGGTGACCGGCGTAGTCGGCGAAGCCCTCCAGCATCCACATCGGCGATCCGTCGGTGGTCGCGACGCGGGCGGCCACGTGGGTGAGCTCGTGTCGCAGCACCGAGTGCCGGGTTTCATCGTTGAGCCGCTCCGACGCGGCCGGGCTGAACACGACGCGCTGGCCCGTCGCGGAGTCGGCCCCTGGTTCGACGACGTCCGAGACCGCGACCGCGGCGATATCGGACCCGCTGTGGTCTGCTCCGACCTGTTCCATGAACTCGTCCTGGGAGGAGCTGACCACCACGAGGGCCCGCTGCGACCAGTCCTGGCCCCACAGCTCGGTCACCGAGGACACCGCATCCGCGAGATCCGCCGCGATCGCGTCGATCAGTTCCTCCTGATCGGAGTGACCGAGCACCACCGACGAATGCGAGCCGGTGTCCACCTCGCGCACCACCACCGGACCGAAATCCCAAGGGCCTCGCCAGGTGTGGCGCCCGTACTCGGGCAGCGACCGGTCGGACACCAGGGTCCAGTTCTCCCCTCGCCTGGCCACGATCAGCGCGACCGGCTTGCGCGTGGAACCGGTGTCCGCGCCCTCGATGGCGTAGCGCAGGTACGCAGGCACCGCCCACACGTCGGTGGCGTCGAGCTGCTCGGCCAGGTCCGTCGGGACCGGGGTCTCGGGGTCGGTTCCGATCTCGTAGCCCCAGTCCGCCAACGGTACGTCGGCGAGATGCTCACTGCGGCGGATCTCGGAGGCGAGGAACTCGGGCGCGGCGGCGCGGTCGAACAACGCGGCCAGCGCGGCGGTGTCACCGTCCCTGACCGCGCTCGCCCATCGGTTCAGGAGGTCCTGGACGCCCGCGCGGCGCGCCTGTTCGTACGGGTTGACGCTGGCGGCACCGCCGGAGCCACGCAGCTCCGGTTCCGCCGGCTGCGACCGGGCCGTCAACACGCCGACCGCGACGACGGCGAGCACCAACCCCCCGAGCGCAGCCGCCTCCCATTTCCGGATCCGACGCCGTGGCTGCCGCGGCGGGACGTCCGGTACGGCGTTCAGTACCGTCTGGCGCCGTAGAACGGGTACGCGTCCATCGGCGCGACCTTGACCGGAACACCGAAGGTGGACGCGTGCAGGATGTTGCCGTTGCCTGCGTACATGCCCACGTGCGAGATGTCGGGGTAGAACAGCACCAGGTCGCCCGGCTGCAGCTCCGAGCGCGAGACCGGCACGCCGCCGGCGGCCTGGGCCTGGCTCGAGCGGGGCAGGGTCTTGCCGATCTGCTTGTACGCCCACACCATCAGGCCCGAGCAGTCGTACCCGTCCGGACCGGTGGCACCCCAGACGTACGGCTTACCGACCTGGGTCATGCCTGCCTGCAGCGCGCCGGAGTTCGACCCGGGAGTGAGCCCCTTGAGGATGGTCTGCGGATCGAATCCCGGAGGGAAGGGGGTGCCCGCGAGCGCGGACTTCTCCGAACTGCTCAACGCGCCGAACGCCTGGGTGACCTGCGCGATCTGCGCCTGCAGGTCGCTCTGCTTGTTCTGCAGGTCGTCGCTGATCGACCTGGCCTGCTCGGTGGCGGTGCGCGCGGCATCGGCGGACTGACGCGAGGCCTCGGCCGCGGTCGCGGCCTCATCGGTGGCCTGCTTGAAGTGACCAACCTGGGCCGCGGTGTCCGCGGAGAGCACGCTGAGCGTGGACATCTGGTCGAGGAGTTGCTGCGGGGAATCGGAGATCATCACCGCGAACAGTCGATTGACGCGGGCGCCCTGGTAGCTGGCCGTCGTCAGTTTGTCGACCGCGGGCTGGAACTGGGCGATCCTGGCCTTCGCCTCGGTCAACAGGTGCTCGTCGGCGGCGTGCCTGGCCTCGGCGTCGCGCTGGACGGCGGTCTTGGACTCGAGGTCGATCTGGGCGTTGTGCAACGCCTCGTTGGTCTGCTCGGACGTGCGGGAGAGTTCGGAGAGCTTCTCGAGCGCGGCTGTCGGATTCTCCAGCGCGGGATCCGCGGTTGCGGTACCCGCGGGGACCGCGACAGCCGCGAGGGACAGCAGGCCCGTCGCCAGCACTGCGCTGGTGGATCGCTTCAGTCTCTGTGACGCCACGAAAGCTGGTACTCCGTTCTTCCACTGCCCGTCGACCGGATTGGCTGACGGGTCGGGCTGGGAAGATCAGCCCTGCCCAACGAACCGAGGTCCGAGCGGGAGATTCACCCCGGCGAACTGCGTCCCCGGTACCGGATCGGCGCCTGCGGCGCCCGATCCGGTGTGGTGGTGACCACCGATGCCACGCCGGGTGACGCGGCAAGATTTCGGAAGGTCTCAGACAGGTTACGGAATGGCATACGGCGATGTCCACCCGAACTGTGGGGGCAATTTCCGCTCACGCCGAGCACCGCGCGACGGGCGCGGGACCACCGACAAAAACGTGGTGGGCCCGAACGGTCACAGACGGTTCGGGCCCACCACGGGGGTTCGTGCGCGACGCTCAGTAGCGGCGGGCGCCGTCCATCGGCATGGACGACAGGGGCGCGCGCTTGACCGGGGTACCGGAGGTCGCGGCGTGGATGACCTCGCCGTTGCCCGCGTAGATGCCCGAGTGCGAGCCACCGTAGAAGGAGACCACGTCGCCCGGCTTGAGGGCGGAGGTGGAGACCGGCGTGCCCGCCGAGGCCTGGTCGTAGCTGGTGCGCGGCAGGTTGATGCCGGCCTGCTTGAAGGCCCACTGCACGAGACCCGAGCAGTCGAAGGCATCCGGGCCGGAGGCGCCGTACACGTAGGGCGAACCGATCTTGCTCGCGGCGGCCTGGACGGCCTTGTCACCTGCGGAGACCAGGGGCGCGGGGGCAGGAGCGCCGGGGGCACCGGGCAGCACAGGGAGGCCGGGGACCTGGATGGTCTGGGCAGGCACACCCGGAATGTCGAAGGTTCCGATGCCAGAGATCGTGACGGGCTCGGCAAGCGCCGGACCGGCAGAGACTGCGATGGCACCGAAGGTCAGCGCGCTGGCGACCGCGATGCGGCGCACGGAACGCTGGGTAGTGGATGAAGCCACGAGAAGGGTTACTCCGTTTCTTCCGTTCATCCGCCGACCGAGTTAGCTGACGGGTTCGGGCTGGGAAGATCAGCCCTACCCGGCGGCACGCATATCGCGCTCCGACGGGATTCACCCCAGAGAAACTTGGGTTCCCGGCACGATCGCTCTCTCGAGTGATCGATTAGGCGGTACCTGGCGATGCCGCACCGGATGGTGTGGCAAGACTCCGCTAGGTCTCAGGAAGATTACGAAAGCGTCCAGCCCCTGTCGACCCAACACGCCCGACCAGTGGGCCGATTCGGACATATCGCCCAGAAATGCGCGCTACGCCACTCCCGGGTCACGGACAGATAACGACCGACCGGTCTGCGTGGCATCCACGGCCCGCACCAACCGGAGCCTCGGCACCAGCCCGACATCGGCGAGCACGTCCAGAGCAACCCGTTCGTCCTGCTCAATACTGATCCGGGCCGACCCGGCGGAGTCCACCGCCCGCACCCCCGGCCGGACACCGGGCGGCCCGAGCAGCACCGTCACCACACAGTCACCGCACGCGGTATTACGAACCTCGCAGTCGTTGCAATCGACAATCACTGTGATCCTCGTCTCTACCGGTGGCCTCGCGGCGTTTCGGAGGCCTCTGCGACGGAAACTAGCGGCCAGGTCCGACACCGACGACGCGACGACCGCGGCAGGTGGGCCCTGTCGGTGGCCACCCCTAGCCTCAGCCGGGTGAGCCCGCAGAGTCCGCCAAACGTCCAGCTGAGCTTCGACGAGCTCGACACCCCGCTGCGGGACACCACCTTCGTCGTCGTGGACCTCGAGACCACCGGCAGCGCGCCAGGCGAGGACGCGATCACCGAGATCGGCGCGGTCAAGATCCGTGGCGGCGAGGTCATCGGCGAGCTGTCCACCCTCGTCGATCCCGGCCGCTCGATGCCCCCGTACATCGTCGAGCTGACCGGGATCACCACCGCCATGCTGATCGGGGCACCGCGAATCGAGCGGGTGCTCCCGAGTTTCCTGGAGTTCGCGCGGGGCGCCGTCCTCGTCGCCCACAACGCGCCCTTCGACATCGGCTTCCTCAAGGCCGCCACGGCCCGCTGCGAGCTGCCCTGGCCCCCGTTCCAGGTGTTGTGCACCGTCAAGCTCGCCCGCCGGGTGCTCGGCAGGGACGAGGCGCCCTCCGTCAAGCTCTCGGCCCTCGCCGCCCTCTTCGACGTCAGCACCAAGCCGACCCACCGGGCCCTCGACGACGCCAGGGCGACGGTGGACGTGCTGCACGGGCTCATCGAACGGGTCGGCAACCTGGGCGTGCACAGCTATGCGGAGCTGGTCGACTACCTCCCCAACGTCTCCGCGGCGCAGCGCGGCAAGCGCGGGCTCGCCGCGAACCTCCCCCGCACCCCCGGCGTCTACCTGTTCCGCGGCCCGTCCGACGAGGTGCTCTACGTCGGCACCGCGGTCAATCTGCAGCGCCGGGTGCGTGGCTACTTCACGGGATCCGAGACCCGCGCACGGATGAAGGAGATGGTGGCGCTGGCCACCAGGGTCGACCACGTCGAGTGCGCGCACGCGCTCGAGGCGTCGGTGCGCGAACTCCGGCTGCTCGGCGCGCACGCACCTCCGTACAACCGGCGCTCGAAGTTCCCCCGCCGGGCGTGGTGGATCACCCCCACCGCCGAGCCGTTCCCCCGGCTCGCGATCTCCCGCAAAGCGACCGAGGACGCCCTCGGCCCGTTCAGTTCACGGACGGACGCGGCGGAGGTCGCCGCCACGATCGCCGACATCTGCCGAATCAGGACGTGCACCAAGAGAATTCGCGATGACCAGCCGCACGGGCCCGACTGTCCCGACAGCGCGGTCGGCGGTTGTCCCGCCGGGGGCACACCACAGAGCGCGGCCGAGTACCGCCACGCGCCGGACTCCGCGCACGCGCTCATCCGGGGAACCGACGACGCGCCACTGCACGGACTGCGGACCCGGATCGAGGAACTCGCGGCCGCCGAACTGTTCGAGAGCGCGGCGCGGCTTCGTGACCGCACCACCGCGCTGGCGCTCTCGCTCCGGCGAGCCCAGCGCCTCGCGAGCCTGGCCGCCGTCGACGAGCTCGTCGCCGCGCGCCCCTCCCCCTCCGGCGGATGGGAGCTGGCGGTGATCCGGGCAGGCAGGCTCGCCTCCGCCGGGGTCGCGGAGCGCGGCGTGCCGCCGATGCCGGTCGTCGAGGCGCTGACCCTGTCGGCCGAGACCGTGATCGAGGAGCCGTCACCGCTGCGGGGCGCCACGGCGGGCGAGGCCGCGCTCATCGCCGGCTGGCTCGAGACGCCAGGGGTCCGGATCGTGCGCGCGAGCCACGGCTACGCCGAACCCGCCCGCGGCGGTGGCGGCTGGCTGCAATGGTGCGCCGTGGCGCGGGGCGCCGCCGCGGCAGCCGGCACCGCCTAGGGTGACAGGGGAAAGAACAGAGCCGGACGCCCATCTATAGGGAGACACCCACGCGGCCCTCCCTATAGATAGGACGCCACCGCAGCCAAGGAGCGAGATGATCAACGCCATCGTCCTCATTCACGCCGAAGCGCACCGGATCCCGGAGACCGCGCAGGCGGTGGCCGACATCCCCGGGGTGTCCGAGGTCTATTCGTGCGCGGGTGACGTCGACCTGATCGCCATCGTGAAGGTCCGAGACCACGCCCAGATCGCCGAGGTCGTCACCGGCGCGATCAACAAGGTGGACGGCGTCGTGCAGACGACGACCCACATCGCCTTCCGCTCCTACGCCAGCGCCGACGTCGAGGCCGCCTTCTCCATCGGCGAGTGATTCGGCGCGGGCCCGCCGTTCGGCTTCGGCCGACGGCGGCTCCCGCACCGGGCGGGCGTCAGTCCGCCAGTTCGGTGGAGACCGCGACCCAGCGGTCGAGCAGCGCCGCCGCGTCGCCGCTGTCGATCGCGCGCACGGCCCGTTCGAGGCCCGCGCGCAGGTCGCTGTCCAGGTCATCCGACAGGCCGCTGTGGGCGGCGATGGCGCCCGCCGCGTTCAGGACCACCGCGTCGTGCACGGCGCCCCGCTCGCCGCCCAGCACCGCCCGCGCGATCACCGCGTTCGCCTCGGCGTCCCCGCCCCGCAGCGCCGACAGCGGCACCCGCTCGATCCCGAGCGCCGTCGGATCGATGCTGTCCTCGCGCACCTGCCCACCGGACACCACGTACGCCGTGCTCGTGGTCGAGGTGGTGATCTCGTCGAGTCCGTCGTCGCCGCGCACCACCAGCGCACTGCTGCCCCTGCGGGCGAGGACCCCCGCCACCACGGGCTGCAGGTCCTGGAAGGCGCAGCCGATCAGACCGGCTCGCGGCCGCGCGGGGTTGGTCAGCGGTCCGAGCACGTTGAACACCGTCGGGATGCCGATCTCCTTGCGCGGGCCTGCGGTGAACCGGAACGCAGGATGAAAGGTCGGCGCGAAGCAGAACCCGATCCCCACCTCACGCACGCACCGCGCGACGGCGTCCGGGCTCAGGTTGATCCGCACTCCCAGCGCCTCGAGCACGTCGGCGCCGCCGCTCTTCGAGGATGCGGCCCGGTTCCCGTGCTTGACCACCCGGATGCCCGCGGCGGCCACCACGACCGAGGCCATCGTGGAGATGTTGACCGTCTGCTGCCGGTCACCGCCGGTGCCGACGACGTCCACCGCGTCACCGTCGACGTCGATCGTGCGCGCGTGCGCGAGCATGGCGTCGGCGATACCGGTCACCTCCGACGGGGTCGGGCCCTTCATCTTCAGTGCGATGCCGAACGCCGCGATCTGGGCGGAGGTGGCGTTGTCCGACATGATCTCGTCCATCGCCCATGCCGCGGTCCCCGGATCGAGATCGCGTCCGTCCGTCAGCGCACCGAGCACCTCTGGCCAACTCCCCATCGCAACCGCCTCATTGTCGTCGCCGTCAGCACAATCGAGGACGAAGCTTAGTCAGTACGGGCAACCGGTTTCCGCGGCGGCTGCAGCGCATCCCATCCGAGGACACGGCCGCCGGCGCGCTGCGCCAGCCCCGCCATCCGGGAGCGCTCCTGCGAGCAGTGCAGCGCGTCGAGTAGCTGCACCCGCTGCAGGACCAATGCCACCAGCTCCTCGGTCCCCTGTTCCGCCCCGGCCGGGTCGCCGCCGCCCGACACCGGCGCGTCCGGCGCCGCGACGGTGTAGCGGTCCTGCCCCGCGAGCTCGACGGCGGTTGGCACCTGATCCGCGGGCAGCAGCAGATGGTGCCTCAGGACGGCGTCCGCCTCGGCCATCCAGCCGGGCTCCGACGCCTCCGCCCGCTCCAGCGCCCTGCTGCACGCCTCGGCGTCGTCGAAGCTCGACGCCACCACCACCAGATCGGTCCGCGTCACGTCGAGCGGCACCGCCCGACGCCGCCCGAACCGCTTGCGCCACCACCGCACTCGTTCCATGACACCAGCGTCGCATGCCCGACTACCTGCACAATCACAGACCACGGCATACTGGTCGCAGGCCGCGACGCGCCAAGAACGGACCCGGGTAGTACTCGCTTACGACGAAGCGTCATACTTCTGTCTGTGACGAGCGCAGTAGGGACCCAAGGATCCGCAATCACCCAGCGCGTGCACTCGCTGAACCGGCCGAACATGGTCAGCGTCGGCACCATTGTCTGGCTGTCCAGCGAGCTGATGTTCTTCGCCGGCCTGTTCGCGATGTACTTTGTCGCGCGCGCGCAGGCGGACGGACACTGGCCGCCGGAGCCCACCGAGCTGAACCTCGGCCTCGCGGTGCCCGTAACCGCGGTGCTGGTGGCTTCATCCTTCACCTGCCAGATGGGCGTCTTCGCCGCTGAGCGTGGTGACGTCTTCGGGCTGCGCCGCTGGTACACGATCACCCTGGTCATGGGCATCATCTTCGTGCTCGGCCAGGCGTACGAGTACTACCACCTGGTTCACGAGGGCACCACGCTCGCCAGCAGCTCGTACGGCTCGGTCTTCTACATGACGACCGGCTTCCACGGCCTGCACGTGATCGGTGGTCTGGTCGCCTTCGTCTTCCTGATCGCGCGTACCAAGGTCAGCAAGTTCACCCCGGCACAGGCAACGGCTGCGATCGTTGTCTCGTACTACTGGCACTTCGTCGACATCGTGTGGATCGGCCTGTTCGCCACCATCTATTTCATCCGTTAAGAAGCTGAACGCAGTTCACAGCCCAAGCCCGTTCAGTCCGTCCCGCGAGACCAAAGGGATACAGATGAGTTCATCCCCCCCTTCAGCAGCCGCCGGTAGCGCGTCTGCCACGAAAGCCCGTCGGCAGCGAAAGTTCCGGCGGCGCGTCACCGGCGCCATGGTCCTGATGATGGGCCTTGTCGGAGCCGGTTTCCTCGCCGCGGCGCTGACACCGACTCCGCAGGTGGCCACCGCGTCCGACGATTCGGCAGCGCTGATCCGCGAGGGTAAGCAGCTCTACGACACGTCCTGCATCACCTGCCACGGCGCGAACCTGCAGGGTGTCCAGGACCGTGGCCCGAGCCTCATCGGCGTCGGCGAGGCGGCCGTCTACTTCCAGGTGTCGTCCGGCCGCATGCCCGCGGTGCGCAACGAGGCCCAGGCCCTCCGCAAGCCGCCGAAGTTCGACACCAAGCAGACCGACGCCCTCGGCGCCTACATTCAGGCCAACGGCGGCGGTCCGACCGTGGTCCGCGACGAGAACGGCGAGATCGCCCAGTCGTCGCTGCGCGGCAACGACGTGGCCAGGGGCAGCGAGCTGTTCCGCCTGAACTGCGCGTCGTGCCACAACTTCACCGGCAAGGGCGGCGCCCTGTCCTCCGGCAAGTTCGCCCCGCCGCTCGAGCCGGCGAGCGAACAGCAGATCTACCAGGCGATGGCCACCGGTCCGCAGAACATGCCGAAGTTCTCCGACCGGCAGCTGAGCCCGGACGAGAAGCGGGACATCATCGCCTACATCAAGTCCGCGACCGAGTCCAAGAACCCCGGTGGCTACGGCCTCGGCGGGTTCGGCACCGGCCCCGAGGGCATGGCCATGTGGGCCATCGGAATCGTTGCGGTTGTTGGCGCAGCACTCTGGATCGGAGCAAAGTCATGAGCGACGCCGGTCACGGCGATACGCCAAAGAAGCACACCGAGGAAGAGCTCGCCGCGATGAGTCGCGACGAACTCGTCGAACTCGGTACCAACCTCGATGGCGTCGACATCGCATTCCGCCGCGAGCGGTGGCCCGTCGAGGGCACCAAGGCGGAGAAGCGTGCCGAGCGGAGCGTGGCCATCTGGTTCACGCTCGCGGGCATCTCCGCCCTCGCGTTCATCGCGATCTACCTCTTCTGGCCCTGGGAGTACAAGGGCATGGGCGAGGAGGGCTACAGCGCGTACAACCTGTACACGCCGCTGATCGGCCTGACCATGGGTCTCGCGATCCTCGGTGTCGGTATCGGTGCGGTGCAGTTCACCAAGAAGTTCATCCCCGAAGAGGTCTCCATCCAGGACCGCCACGACGGCGGCTCCCTGGAGCAGGACCGCAAGACGATCGTCGCGGAGCTGAGCGACACGCTCGACACCTCGACCATCGGTCGCCGCAAGCTGATCACCCGCAGCCTCGGCTTCGGTGCGGGTGCCCTCGGCATCATGGCGATCATGCCGCTCGGCGGTCTGATCAAGAACCCGTGGGCGAAGGGCGACAAGTCCGACCTGTGGACCTCGGGCTGGACCCCGACGTTCCCCGGCGAGACCATCTACCTGCGTCGCTACACCGGTCGCACCGATGACGTCGTCCTGGTCCGCCCCGAGGATCTCGACGCGGGCGCCATGGAGACGGTCTTCCCGTTCCGTGAGTCCGAGCGTGGCAGCGAGCGCGCCCTTGCGCACGCCCTCAAGCGCGCCGACAACCCGGTCATGCTCATCCGCCTGCGGACCGAGGATGCCAACAAGGCCGTCAAGCGCAAGGGCCAGGAGAGCTTCAACTTCGGCGATTACTTCGCGTACTCGAAGCTGTGCACGCACCTCGGCTGCCCGACCTCGCTCTACGAGCAGCAGACCAACCGGATCCTGTGCCCGTGCCACCAGTCGCAGTTCGATGCTCTCCAGTACGGAAAGCCGATCTTCGGTCCCGCTGCCCGTGCACTGCCGCAGCTGCCGATCACAGTGAATGAAGAGGGTTTCCTGGTCGCCAACGGTGACTTCGTCGAGGCTCTTGGCCCCGGATTTTGGGAGCGTCCGTCATGACAACCACCACAGTTGGCCAGTCCAAGATCGCGGCACACGCCGCGAAGGCGGGCGAGAGCATGGACTCGCGGTATCACCTCGCGGCCGGCATGCGGCGGCAGATCAACAAGGTCTTCCCGACGCACTGGTCCTTCATGCTCGGCGAGATCGCGCTCTACAGCTTCGTCATCCTGCTCATCTCGGGTGTCTACCTGACGCTGTTCTTCGATCCGTCGATGGCGGAGGTCGTCTACGACGGCGCCTACCAGCCGCTGCGCGGCGTCGAGATGTCGCGGGCGTACGCCACGACACTCGACATCTCGTTCGAGGTGCGCGGCGGCCTGTTCGTCCGACAGATCCACCACTGGGCCGCGCTGATGTTCGCGGCGTCGATCATCGTGCACCTGCTGCGCATCTTCTTCACCGGCGCGTTCCGACGCCCGCGTGAGGCGAACTGGGTCATCGGCTGCCTGCTGCTGATCCTGGCGATGTTCGAGGGCTTCTTCGGTTACTCGCTCCCCGACGACCTGCTGTCCGGCACCGGCCTTCGCGCCGCGCTGTCCGGCATCACGCTGAGCATCCCGGTGATCGGCACCTGGATGCAGTGGCTGGTCTTCGACGGCGACTTCCCCGGCCAGCTGATCATCCCGCGCCTGTACGTGGCGCACGTGCTCCTGCTGCCCGGCATCATCCTGGCCCTGATCGGCGCGCACCTGGCGCTGGTCTGGTACCAGAAGCACACCCAGTTCCCCGGCCCCGGCCGCACGGAGCAGAACGTCGTCGGCGTCCGCATCCTCCCCGTCTTCGCGGCAAAGGGTGGCGCGTTCTTCGCCTTCACCTTCGGCATCCTCGCGCTGATGGGTGGCCTGCTGCAGATCAACCCGATCTGGAACCTCGGCCCGTACAACCCGTCCCAGGTGTCCGCGGGCGTGCAGCCCGACATCTACATGATGTGGACCGACGGCATGGCGCGTCTGTGGCCGGCGTGGGAGATCTACCTGTGGGGCACCTACACGATCCCGGCGGTGTTCGCGGTCGCGATCATCATGGGCCTGGTGTTCACGGTGCTGATCGCCTACCCGTGGATCGAGA